>NZ_JBBKBE010000012.1:0-72704 GCF_037890075.1 Mediterraneibacter sp. ICN-202921
TGCGGAGCCAGATGCTCCTGCCACCTCGCTGATCGAAGTAAAAATACCGGCTCCGATCGTCGTACCGATGGATACCCCGATCGTTGCCCATAATCCCAGTTTTCGTTTTAACTGATTTGACATATTCATATCCTCCTAGTATAATATAAGCGATGTATTTTCTTAGTACATCTGTAACTATATGGATATGTTTATCTTCTTTTTAGGCAGAAAGTAGCAGAACACGATCTTTTCAGAACCGTGTTTTGTGAAATATCCCACCGGAAGACTATCTTTAAAACAAATGATTGGCGTCGTATGTTTTCAATTAGAAGTCTTCTGGTGTTGGACTATTAAACTGTGCCTCCTTTCTTTTGTTTTTTCCCACTTTCTTTTGAAAATAAACATGATTCCCCTTGTGACAGGTATTTTCACACTGTTGGTTTATAATGCACGACCAGTCTGTTTCGGTCGCTTCTTGTATAAGAACGATTAAACTCTATTTTTTTTCCATTTTCATCATAACTTGTATATTCAAACAAAAGCACCGGCGTATCTGGCCCTATTTTCAGAAGTCTGGCTTCTTTCGCAGCCGGCATGGTGACAGACAGGCTCTGCTTGGCCTTTTTCGGAATCACTCCATGAAACTCCAATGTCTCATACAGAGAAAAAACTGTCATATCTACTTTTTCTAATTCCGGGCAGACTGCAAAAGGAATATATGTCTCTTCGATTGAATAGGGTTCATTGTTCGTCAAAAACAATCTGCGCAGATAAATGATCTCTTCTTCCTCGCCGATATCAAGGAGACGTGCGTATTTGATACCGGCAGGACGCACCTCCCGAAACAAAAGTTTTCGTCCGGGGAATGCCTCTTCTTTTCTTACAGTCTGCGTAAAACCGCCAAGTTCTCCTAAATTTCTTTCTTTTAATTTTCCTGCTACAAACAAACCTTTCCCTTGTATCCGCTTTACCAGTCCTTCATTCACCAGCGCAGTGATCGCATTGTGAACTGTAAGACGATTGATGCCATACTCCTTTGCAAGTTGTATTTCCGACGGCATCTCATCTCCCGGCTGGTAGATACCTTCCTCTATCTGTTCCCGGATCTGCTCTCTGACCTGTATATGTATGGGGGACTGATTATTGATCTGCTTTACTTTTTCTTCCACTTTTCTTCTCACTTCCTATTTCAAAACACTGACAAACTGTATCTTATCCGGCCTTACCACTGCCTGCGAATAAATGACCGGCGTCTCTTGTGTACTTCCTATCTTCTGTATGAAAAACAAAGGGGCATTGTCATTTACTTCCAGATATTCCGCCTCTTCGGTCTGCGCACTGGTAATTCCGATCATCTCACTTCCATATTCTAAGTCCTTGTGGTATTGCGCCCTATAAACTTCATATATCTCTTTCTTTTCCAAATCCTCTCTTACGATCTTTGGATGTTCCTCTGCACATATCCAGTTGGTCTCAAATACAACTGGTATATCGTTAAGCAATACGATCGTCTTTGTCTCCCACACGGAACTTCCCGGTATAACTGAAAGCTGTTTTGCAATCTTCTGCGAGACTTCTTCCTTTTTTACAGATAGAATCTCCAAAGATGGATTTTGCCCTAATTTCATAAGATGTTGGTAAAAGGAATCATACCCTGTAAGACAAATTTCTATTTTCTGTTCTGCCACATAGTTTCCCATTCCTCGTATGCTATATGTTTTTCCGGCATTTTCCAAGCATTCAAAGGCATTGCGCAGAGTCACCCTATTGCAGTCAAACTCCTCGCACAATCTCCTTTCACCCGGAAATTTATCGTGGCTTTTTAAACCTTTTTCTAATATATAACACTCTATCTGTTCCATTACCTGATAAAGCGGGCTAATCCCATATTTCATCACAATTCATCTCTTTCTTATATAACTGATCTATATTTTATTCCATTATATATATTTTAAATATTTTTTATACCTGTATATATATGTCTTAATATTTTTATACCATTTATATGGTATATATTAACATGCACTTTTATATATGTCAATCAATTTCTATATATTTTGCACGAAACCAAATATATTTGTCCCCTCTCTTTTTCTTTACAGCGCAAAAAAGCAGAAGCTTGTATAACCGAATAAAGCTATACGCTCCTGCTTTTCTTTTCCTTATATCTCTTTTACGCCGTCAGACCTTGTTCTTCTATGACTTTCACGACTTGTTCTACATACTTCTCACAAATCTCGTCTGAAGCAGCTTCTACCATGACACGGATCACCGGTTCAGTTCCGCTTTCTCTTACAAGGATCCTTCCTTCGCTTCCCAATGCGGCAGATACATCTTCTACTGCCTTTTGCACCGCCGGATTCTCCCGCGCCGTCTTTTTGTCCGTCACACGTACATTTTTCAAAAGCTGCGGATAGATCTTCACTTCCTCACACAATTTAGCAAGGGACTGCTTTTTCTCCATGATCACTTCCATGATCATCAAAGAAGTCAGGATACCGTCTCCTGTCCTGGCATGTTTACTGAAAATAATATGCCCGGACTGTTCGCCGCCTAAAACAAACCCATTCTTGAGCATATTTTCATATACATATTTATCGCCCACTGCCGTCTGCTCATACTTCATACCAATCTTATCACAAGCCTTATACAATCCTAAATTTGACATAACGGTTGTAACGATCGTATCTCCCGCCAAGCGTCCCTGTTCCATTAAATACTTTCCACAGACATAGAGAACTTTATCTCCATCTACCACATTTCCATTTTCATCCACTGCGATACATCTGTCCGCGTCTCCGTCATAGGCAAATCCAACGTCCAGTTTTTTCTCTTTTACAAATGCCTGCAGGACTTCTATATGGGTAGAACCACAGTTTGTATTGATATTTGTTCCATCTGGATCATTGTTGATCACATAAGTTTTTGCTCCCAATGCATCAAATACACTCTTTGCAATACTAAAGGAACTTCCATTTGCACAGTCCAAGCCTATCCTCATATCTTTAAAAGAGCGGGTCGCAAGAGAGATCAGATATCCAATATAACGGTTTCTTCCTGCTGCGTAATCAATCGTACGTCCGATCTTTTCCTTCGTTGCCAGCGGAAGTTCTTCCCCTTCGCCGTCAATATACGCCTCTATCTGTTCTTCTACTTCAGCCTCCATCTTATGTCCCATCCGGTTGATCACCTTGATCCCGTTATCATAAAATGGATTATGGCTTGCCGAGATCATCACTCCGCAGTCAAAATCTTCAGATCTTACCACATAGGAAACGCTTGGCGTCGTCGTAACATGCAGAAGATATGCGTCTGCTCCTGACGCGGTCAGACCTGCTGCCAGAGCATACTCAAACATATAGCTGCTTCTTCTTGTATCCTTGCCGATCACAACTCTCGCCTTATGCTCCTGTCCAAAATACCAGCCAAGGTAACGTCCCACCTTAAAGGCATGTTCTACTGTCAATCCTACGTTTGCTTCTCCTCTGAAGCCGTCTGTTCCAAAATATTTGCCCATTTTGTTTTCCTCTTATCTTCTTTAATCTGTAAATATCTATGCGCCTTTGCAGACAAAAATATCCGCTCCTGCCAATATCCTGCTGCTTCCGGCAAACAACTGTTTTTATTATATACTTCTTACAGAAAAGTTACAACTATTTCTTTTTTATTAACTTTTATTTCTTTTTTCTATAATCGCTCTAGCTACCTTCAGACCGTTTGCAGACGCCTGCTGTAAGCCCCTGGTGATAGAAGCTCCGTCCCCCATCGCGCGCAGTCCATGAATATTTGTTTCAAATTCTTTATTTACCAGTACCTTATTAGAATAGAATTTCACTTCTACTCCGTAGAGAAGCGTCTCGTCACTGGCAATTCCGGGCGTTACCTTATCAAGCGCCTGGATCATCTCGTCGATCGCTACCATGATCCTGTGCGGAAATACCAGGGAAAGATCTCCCGGAACCGCATCTTTTAATGTCGGTGTGATATTATTTCTGACCAGCCTTTCCTCTGTCGTTCTTCTGCCCCGTCGGAAATCGCCATATCTCTGCAGGAGGATTTTCCCGTCACAGAGCATATTGCCAAGCTGGGCGATGTGCTTCCCATATTCTATAGGAGATTTAAAGGGTTCTGTAAAATTTTTTGAGACCAACAGCGCAAAATTCGTATTGTTCGTTTTCATATCTTTTGACTTATACGCATGTCCGTTTACCACTGCAAGCCCGTTTTCATAGTATTCCGTCGCCACTTCACCGGAAGGGTTCGTACAGAATACGCGCACCTTATCATCAAAAGTCGGCGTATAATAAACAAGTTTTGCCTCATACAGCTTCTCGTTTAATTCTTTCATGATCTCGTCTCTGACTTCCACGCGGACTCCTACATCAACTGTTCCGTTCTTTGTCTCTATATCATGCGCTTTGCATAGATTTGCAAACCATTCTGAACCTTCTCTTCCCACACCAGATACGATCTCTGACGCATAGTATGTTTCCCCTTTGTCTGTCACGACTCCTTTCGCCGTATCACCTTCGATCAAAATATCGGTTACCATTGTCCTAAATAAGATTTCCACCCCTGCGTCCAGCAGATGTTTCTGCAGTCTTGTGTAAATTTTATACCCTTCCTCTGTTCCCAAATGCCGTATAGGACATTCAATAAGCTTTAGATTCGCGCGGATCGCCTTTGTCCTTATCTCTGTTATCGCCTGTTCATCCTCTATGCCGTATACTTTTTTATCCGCTCCGAATTTCAGATAAATCTCATCCGCCTCATGGATCAATTCCGTTGCTTCTTCATAACCTAGTATCTCCGGAAGAGTTCCCCCTACATCCGGGGAAAGCGACAGTTTTCCATCTGAGAATGCTCCTGCACCGGCAAACCCTGTGGTTATAGAACACGGCTTACAGCCCACACAGACCTTTGTCTTTCTTTTGGGGCACTGTCTATCCTCGATATTTCTTCCCTTTTCTATCATCAGCACTTTCATATCCGGGCATTTTTCCTTCAGCTCATATGCGCAAAAAATTCCCGATGGTCCTGCGCCAATGATGATTACATCATATTGTTTTTCCTTCATATTTTATCGCCGCCTTTCACCGACTTTAGCCGGGCTTTCTATTTCTTATCGGCAAAACCCGCATACCTGCAAAACATGTGTTGCAAGGGGGCCTGCATGCATATGCATGAACAGTCGTACCGCTCTTATCATACCATACAAAACCATGCCCAACAAGGCTGTACAAGGCGGCTTTTTTCATCTATAATAAAAAAAACAGCAAAATGGAGGTTGCAATGATCAGATTAATCGCCAGTGATTTAGATGGAACGCTTCTCCAAAACGGAGCACAAAAACTTACGGACCGTGCAGTAAGATTGATTCATGAATTAACGCTCAGAGGAGTTCATTTTGTCGCTGCCAGCGGAAGGCAGTATGACAATGAACGTCGTTTATTTGACGCCATCAAAGATGAGATTTCTTATATCGGTGAAAATGGTTCTCTCTGTGTCCATAATGGCCAGGTCATTTCCCGCGGTACGATAGAAGACAGCCTGGCTCTTCGTATCATGCAGGAAGTAAAAAAAGAGAACCACTTTGAGATAGCAGTCTCCCGTGAAGATGCCTGTTTCATTGAAAACAACAATCCAGACTTTGTAAATCATATCGTCCATGTGATGCGCAATACCACCCAAATTGTCGATGATATCACAAAACTCGACGGCCCCATACTTAAGATCGCTATCTGTAATATGATAGACGGCCCCCACATTGTAGACAAATATCTGAAGTATTTAAAAGATATGTTCCGTTCTGAAATCAATGTCGTCACTTCCGGTAATATCTGGATCGACTTTGTCGCTCCTGACGCCAACAAGGGAAGCGCACTGAAAAAACTGATCGACTTACTTGGCATTGCTCCTGAAGAATGTGTCGCATTTGGGGATCAATATAATGATGTAGAAATGCTGCAGCTCGTAGGAACCAGCTATGCTATGTCCAATGCAGCGCCTGGCATTTCCTATTATGCCGATTATGTCACAGATTCTGTAGAGGATGTATTAGAAGATATACTGGCCGATCTGCCCTAAAAGCAGCTTTTTTATCCGGGCATGACAAAGAGGATAGGACTCTCCCGATCAAACAGGTGGAAGCCTATCCTCTTTTTATTCCTTTGTCATTTTAAAAATCAGCAGTACGCTTAAGAAAAATACTTTTCTAATTCCTGGATCGCCTTTTCCTCATCTGGCCCCTCTGCCCGGACAATGATTTCATCTCCATAGACGATACATGCCCCCAAAATAGCCATGATACTGCCTGCCGATACGATCTTTTCGCCCTTTTCCAGCGTAATGGCAGATAAAAATCCTTTTGTCAATTTGATCAATTGTACCGCCGGACGGGCATGTAATCCTTCTTTAAATTTAATTTTTACTTTTATCTGTTGCATATTCTTATTCCTTTCCAGAAAGCCGCGCATTTACCACACTTTGCAGCAGATCATGTTCCGATGTCGATACCATGGTCATATCCATCGCATGCAGCAATAACATAGAAAAAGGAATCTCTACCCCGTTATTTTGAGGACTCATCAGTTTTTCAAACTGGATTCGATGTGCTTCTGCAAGCATTTCCTGTGCTTCTTCTAATTTCTTCTGCGCCGTCTCATAGTTTTCTCCGTTTATTTCGTCCAGCGCCTCGAATACTTTCGATCTCCCCTCTCCCGCATTAGCGATCATTTCCATACATATATCATTTAATTCATCCATTTTCATTTTCATGTCATTTTCCTCCTAGTCTTCTTTGGAGTCACCCAACATTTCAAGCATCATATCCAGCACAGCTTCTCCTTTAGCTAATCCGTATTCACGCATAGGAATCAGCATAAACGGCAGATCCGGATATCCCTTCTCTGCGGCAAATTTCTGAATAGCTTTCATTTGTCCTTTTACCTGCGGCGCGATCAACACAATATCGATCCCTCCAAAATCAAATGTCCGATAACGTAAACTTGCCGAGCAGCTCACATCTAGATCAATTTCCTTTCCACCCGCTACTTTTCTTAACGCCTCCACCATCATACTAGATGACATTGCGGAAGCACAAAGAATAACTGCTTTTATTTTTCTCATCGTTTTCCCTCCTGCAGTGTATTGCTTATGATTCTTTTTGCTTTAAAGTTTCCTGCTCTTCTATAATACAACGTTTTTCATACAATTTGGCAAACGGATACCAGATAATCACCATCAATACAATTAAAATTGCCTGTGCTACTACATTACGCCAGTCTCCTCCTGTGGAAAGATATGGCTGTAAAAGAGGCGGCGTCGTCCATGGGATCTGTACATATGCCGGACTCACCCATCCAAGAACTGTCAGCACATAACCATACATTGTTCCCAACAAAGAGGTTAAAAATACAAATGGTACAAACATCAATGGATTTAACACGATCGGTACACCGAACATAACCGGCTCATTTACGCAAAAGATGCCTGGGATAAACGAAAGTCTCGCCACTTCCCGCAAATGTGAGGATCTTGACCGCAGCCATAAGACGATCAGTGATAAGGTCATTCCTGTTCCTCCGATCATAGTCCAACTATAAATAAATGGTTCTGTCAAAATGTGTGTCATTTCTTCCCCTGCCGCTACAGCTGCTGCATTGTCTGCAATATTCGTCAATAAAAACGGATACATAACGCCCCATACTGTAAAGGAACCTCCATGGATTCCTACAAACCAGAGCAGCTGCAGCAACAAAGCGCAGATAAATGCTGCGTACCAGGTATCTGTAACTGCTAATAATGGTGATACGATCGCATTTAAAACCGAGTTCAGATCAAACTTAAGGACAACTCTTAAAAGCCAGAAAAATACCAGCAATATTGCCATAGGCAGAAGCGATGCAAAGCTTTGTGAAATACCTTCCGGCACTGATTTCGGCAGCTTAATGATGATATTATGTTTATAGGCAAAATGCATAAATTCCACGACAACAATAGCTACAATAAACAGAGTGAACATTCCTTTCGCAGAAAAACCTGCTACTTCCAATGTCCCTTTTTCCAGATTCACCGGAGCTACTGTAATGACATAACCTGCCACCGTCACGATACTCACGATCGTCGTATCCAGCTCTTCATACATTCTTGACAATTCTGCCCCAAGGGAAATCGCCAGGTATAATGTCATAAAATTCATTGTCATCGTATAAAGTACATTCAATTTGTCGGCAAAAGGAGCCATTGCATTTGCCCAGGATTCCACTGGCAGACTTGTCAGGATCAGCGGAAGAGAACCTATGATAATAAGCGGGATCGTACGGATCAATGCAGCGCGGATAGCCGCGAAATGCCTTTGATTTCCCATTGCCACAAGGGGCGGCGCAATATATTTTTCTATCCACCCACTAAATTTATCCATCGTTGCTTCAAATTTATTTGTTTTCATATATTTCCCTCCTTCGAATGAAACTCCCATATACATTCTTACTCTATCTCACAGGGCTACATGCGGGTATGAACGATTTCAGTAAAATCATTATGTGCATCTCTGTTTGGGTCTTTTCCCTCTTGTTCCGGTATCCATACGGCAAATACTTGCATTGCCAGTGTTAAAACAAGAATCGATTGTGTAAGCGGATAGTGCGAAAGACAAAGTCTGTTTTTTCCTTCCTCTGGTACAGATCCCGCATCCAGCATGACCACCAGATCACTTACTCTTTCTAAATACGCAAAGGTCTCTTCCGTCAGCTTCTTCAGCGGATGATCGGTCTGCAGAAGGAAAATCGCGCTGTCTTTTCTGATCGCGCGGTGCATGCCGTGTGAAAATTCTACAATATCGTTAAACATAGTCGGGATACACATCGTTTCCATCAATTTTAGCTGTCCTTCCAATGCTGTTCCGAAATTCATTCCATATCCCAGCACATATAGCTCTTTCAGCTTTTTCGCAGCTATGTTCTTTTCGCACCAATTGCAGATCCGCTCTACTGTTTGCGGAATCTCACTGATCTGTTTCTGTAATTCCCGCATAACCTCTTTTTCAAATGCATCTTCTATGTTTCCTTTTTCTCTGCCAATTCCAAGCGCCAACATAAGAAGCAGTACTAGTGTAGCACTATAACCTTTTGTCTTTGCATTGCTTTTTTCTCCTGCACACGCTAAAAACAGCACATCATCCACTTCTTTTGTAAGTATCGATTCTGCCGCATCTGTAATGCCAAGTGTAGCGATTCCTCTTTCCCTGGCGAGACGCAGTGCATCTATCACTCCAGAACTGGTACCTGTCTGACTGATTGCCGCTACTAACGTCTTATCCCGTTCTTCTTTCCATACCGCAGAAGTATTATACATAAAATTTGCCGGTGTATATACATATACCCGTATCCCGCTGTATTTCATCATAAAATCAGATACTGCTACCGCAGCATTATAAGAACTACCGTGCGCTACAAAGTAGATAGAATCCAGTTTTTTTCCTATCTTCACGGCATATTGCCGAATTTTTTCCGACTCCATCACCCTCGTCAACACTTTCGGTTCTTCCAATATGTACTGCCACATAATGCTTTTTTTATTCATTTCTGTTCCTTCCTATAATCCCAGCATTTTCTCTGCATTGCCGCCCAGCATCATTTCTAAATGCTCTGGATTCTGACAAATATATCGGATCTTCTCTATCTCTTGTATCTCATCTCCAAAAGGCGCATCTGATGAATATAAAACTTTTTCCGGCCCGGCTATCTCATAGGCCATTTTGATCACAGGAACATAAGAACCACATGTACTCACATAAAAATTCGGAATATCCCTTGCCAGTTCGCAGGCTCTCTCATACATCATGGGAACTCCTATGTGGTACAGCACGACTGGGACATCTGGATAACTTTTCGCCATCTCCGCCCATTTATCTGGAATGGAGAACATATCTGACTGTCCGTGAGCCACAACACATTTCTTATATTTCCTGCACAGATCAAAATACGGATCCAGTACACTGTGCCGATCTGCACTATATCCAAAACGTATCGCATTGAGCTTCAATCCATAAAAATGATACTCTTTAAAACATTTTTCCAACTGTTCTTCTCCGTCTATATCCCAAGGATTGATCACTGCAAAACCAAGCGTACGTTCCGGATACTTTCTGCAACATTCATCAATATATTCGTTATTTACTGTTTCTAACTGCGAACAGATCATGCACTTATCCACACCGGATCGATCCATGATCTCCAAGAGAGATTCTACTTTATAATCCTCTCCTTTTTTCACGCCTATATGGGCCAGCATATCAATGATCATCTTATTCCCCTCCTCCCATTCTAAAAATCCTTGCCGCATTTTTCCAAAGCACTTTTTCTTCTCCGTTATCGAATTTCTGCGCTGCCTTCCTTACTTTCAGTAATTCCAATTCATAATACCCTGCATCTGGTGTTCCTGTTCCTAAAAGGACTTGGTCGATCCCAGCTGTTTTCATCGCGCGATATGTATTAAAATCCATGCTCGATGATGTTTCCAAATATATATTTTTATGCTTTCTGGCCACTTCCACCGCACTGGCATTGTCATACTGAAGCCCCATGCGCCCCATAATAAAATCTACATCCTCATAATCCTCTGCGATTTGTCCAAAAAAGACCGGACTGCAAAATACTTCCGCAGCGCCATAGCACCACACGACTCCATGATATTTTCTGCATATATCTAATAGAGGATAAAATACCTCATGTTCACAGAGCATATATCCATGGCGAAGCGGATTCATATAAAGTCCTTTAAACCCCTTATCCCGCAATGCTTCTTCTAATTTTGCAGGGCTGTCATCCTTCCAGGGGTTTACTGTATAGAGTCCGATAAATCTTTCCGGATAACAGGTAATGGCCTGATATACCGACTCATTGTCCTCACTTTCTGCATAACTATTGATGACCGCTTTATCGATTCCCGCGCTGTCCATTTCTTTTAATAAAGATTCCGCTGTAATTTCTGACTTGAATCTATGCTTCCCTATAATATTTGACACGTCTATGATCAATTTTTCTCCCTCCTTAGTGATCCTTGATCCAATCTGGCCCCAATAACATTCCAAGCATTGTTTCCGCAGCTACACTTTCGATAAGTGGCATGAGAGATTCTCGTACCCTAGGAAGTTTAACGACAAATACGCCTTCTTCTGCCTCTACATCTGACGCAGTATACAGCATAACCTTTCCTCCATGCTCTAGAATGAAGCGGAACATCTTTTCTTCCTTTGTCCCTTTTTCAAATGTCGGAAAGAACATCTGCGCAAGGTACACCTCTCCTAGCTTTGCACTATGATATTGTCCGTGGGCATAGTCCGCACATTCCCAGACAGCCGTACAATTATGCAGCCCTTCTCTGTATGCTAAAGAAAGCTGGCGTGCTGTCGCCAGGGAGGCATTATTCGCTAACAAATCAAAAAGTTGTATCCCCTGGGCAAACGTATACATTGCTTCTGTATTTTCTCTCCAGTTTTTTACCCAGTCTTTTATCCAGTCAGCACACAGCTGTATTTCCTTTTCAAACACAGTATCGTCTTCTCCCACAAGCCGATGCGCCAAAATGTTCAAAATCAGCATTGTAAATTCATATGTCTTATTTGTGATGGAAACTTCTTTTTCCGCACGGATCGGTAAACTTATATCTGCAAGCGTACTCAACTTACTGCCTTCATTATTATAAATACCTACCACTGTCGTTACTTTTTTTGCTTTTTCTACTAATTCTATTACTTCTGCTGAATTTCCCGACTGGGAGATTGCAATGATCATCGTTTCACTGTCAATATGTCGAAATTGAAATCTTGACAGTTCAAAAGAACTAAATGACAATGCCGGAATTCCTTTTTCTGTCAGGTAGCTCCGTATACAGTCCACTGCATACAGCGAACTTCCCATGCCCGTAAGAATAATCCGTTTCATTCCTTTCTCTTTAAATATGTTGACAACCTCTTCGATCTTCTTTGCACCTGCTTGACAGTAGAAGCCATAAACTTCAGGAAATAATTTCCCCTGCGTACATACCTCGTCAATAAAACCGTTCATCTTACCTCCTCCTTTTTTCCTTATAGGTTTCTTTAGGTTCGTTTATGTTTTATTTATACCATTTTCAAACTTATAAGTCAATATTTTTATATATTTTTACTATATTTATTACATATATCAAACATTTTATGTGCATTTCATCACTTTTATTGTTCTTTTCGGTTTCAAATTATTGTTTTTTATTTAAAGCTATGATACAATATACAAAAATAAGTAGGGGTAAAGGAGAATTAGTATGATTCAAAACGAACGTCTTGAACGGATAATGGATCTTCTTCAGAAAGAAAAGACAGTCAGCGTAATTCAGCTAAGCGAATTGCTTCAAGTTACTCCTAAAACCGTGCGTCTGGATCTAAAAAAACTGGAGAAGGCAAATGTTTTACAAAGAGTACATGGCGGAGCCATTTTATGCACACAAAAGGCCGCTTCTTTTCCCATATATTCTCACCGGGAAAAATATGTCGAAGAGAAAAAAAAGATTGCCAAAAAAGCTTTTTCTCTTTTAAGAGAATACGATATCATACTATTGGATGATGGAAGTACTTCCTTAGAATTAGCTCGTCTGCTTGGAGATTTTAAGGTCACTGTTCTGACAAATGATATACTCATTATCAATGAATTAATGTATAAACCAAACGTCACCGTGTACGTCATTGGCGGCGTCCTTAAAAGAGATGGGGAGTCTTTTGTTGTCAACGGAGAAGATTCCATCCAGTTTATTAAAAAATACCGGGTAAATAAGCTTTTTCTGGGAATAAGCACCATTGACATTGAAAACGGACTGATGATCTTTTATTATGGAGACCGTTCTACAAAACGGGCTTTCATGGCAGCAGCAGATGAGGTGATCTGCATGGCGGATCATTCCAAATTTAATCATACTGCTTTTACGCGCATTGCCAGTGTAGACGAGATCAACACGATTATCACCGATTCTGTTCTTCCTAAAGAAGAGGAGAAAAAATACCAGGATCTGGGAGTTCGCATTATCTACACTTGATCCACTGCAAAAAACAGGTATCGCACGACAGCCATTATGATTCTGCTGCATGCGATACCTGTTGTTTTTTGTCTTTTTAATTTTTTTCTTTACTCTTCCTTCTCAATATCCATGATCATATCTACTCTTCTCTGATGACGTCCGCCTTCAAATTCTGTATTCAGCCAGGTATCCACGATCATTTTGGCAAGTTCTGCCCCTACCACCCTTGCGCCAAATGCAAGGATATTACAATTATTGTGCGCTCTTGACATTTTCGCTGTAAATGGTTCGCTGCACACTGCCGCACGGATCCCTTTGACTTTATTGGCTGCCAATGAAATACCGAGTCCTGTACCACAGATCAAGATCCCAAGATCTACTTCCTTTGCCGCAACTGCACGGGCAACCATTTCTCCATATTTGGGATAGTCGCAGCTTTCCTTTGAGTTTGTCCCGAAATCAACGACCTCATATCCCTTTTCTTCCAAAAAGCTGATAATTTCTGCCTTTAATTCCAATGCTGAATGATCATTTCCTATCCCTATCTTCATCTTTTTTATCCTCCTTTTTCCCTGCCCTTTCAGGCGCCTCTTTTTCTCTTCCTATTCTAGCACATAATCTTCTTTTGTAAACGATACATCAAATGTTTTGCAGGCCTCCTGCAAGCTTTCCACGTCTCGTGGTCCATATAACGGCAGGCAGGCAAAATCTTGACATGTAAAGAAGCCCAGTACCGCCTGTGTCGCTGTCACCTGATATTTTTCCATGATATGCTCTATTTGTCTCGCCATCCGCACATTATCTTCTGTATAATAAGGCGAATCTTTTACCGACTGCTCTCCCTCTTTCAGCAGCTTATTGAAAAAACCGCCGCACACTCCCATGTAAGGCATGGCCAGATTCCTGAAATTTTTTTCATGATACCTCCGCATAGGCGTATCGATCGAAAGCATCGTATCATCTGCCAACGGATCCATATATGCATAGCCTACATTGTACAGCGCCTGATTCGCCACAAAGCCCCTGTATCCCTTTTCCCGGCAATACTTATCCGCCGCTTCCATCCTCTGGGTAGTCCAATTAGAACATGCATAGTAGCGGATCTTTCCTGCTTTTACAAACTCTTCCATCGTCTCGATCAGTTCCTCTGTCGGAATCGACTCATTATCTCTATGATAAAAGTAAATATCAATATAATCTGTACGCAATGTCTTTAAGGACAGGTCCACATCTCTTCGCATTTCTTCTCTTGAAACTCTGCTTTTATGTCTGTCAGGGGAACTGCAAGTCATATCAGGATGCCCGCCTTTCGTAATGACGATCGTCTGCTCACGCTTTTTGCTGCGGGCGAGCCAGTCTCCCAACACTCTTTCACTCCTCCCGATTTCCGGAGGTATCCAGTCGGAATAGACTCTTGCGGTATCATACACGTTTCCCCCCATGTCCAGGAAAGCATCAAAGAGGTAATCGGCTTCCTTTTTATCCCACTTCAACCCTGCATTCACACACCCAAATCCGATCGGAGAAAGTTCTAATTCCGTATCTGGTATTCTTATTTTCTCCATTCTTTTGCTCCTTCTAAAAAAGCAGCCGTCTCAAGTCATAAAACTTAAAACGGCTGCTTATTATGATCTCAATTATTCAGTTTCAGTATAAGATCTTCTGCAGATTATTCAATAATCTTAGCAACCTTACCTGATCCAACTGTACGTCCACCTTCACGGATAGCGAATCCAAGACCCTCTTCCATAGCTACTGGGTGGATCAGTTCAACTGTCATTTCTACGTTATCTCCAGGCATGCACATTTCGATTCCTGCAGGCAGTTCGCAAACACCTGTTACGTCTGTTGTTCTGAAGTAGAACTGTGGACGATAGTTGTTGAAGAATGGTGTATGACGTCCACCTTCATCTTTTGTCAGAACGTAAACCTGGCATGTAAATTTCTTATGGCATGTTACTGTACCTGGTTTGATCAATACCTGACCTCTTTCGATCTCTGTTCTCTGGATACCACGAAGCAGAGCACCAATGTTGTCACCAGCCTGTGCTTCATCAAGCAGTTTACGGAACATTTCGATACCTGTTACAACTGTCTTCTTAACGTCTTCATGTACACCGATGATTTCAACTTCATCAGATACGTGAAGTGTACCACGCTCTACTCTACCTGTTGCAACTGTACCACGTCCTGTAATAGAGAATACGTCCTCTACAGGCATCAGGAACGGCTTATCTGTATCACGCTGTGGGTCTGGGATCCACTCGTCAACAGCGTCCATAAGTTCCATGATCTTGTCGCCCCATTCTCCGTCTGGATCTTCCAGAGCTTTCAGAGCTGATCCCTGGATGATCGGTGTGTCATCTCCCGGGAATTCATATTCGTTCAGAAGTTCACGAATTTCCATTTCTACTAATTCAAGCAGTTCTTCATCATCTACCATATCGCATTTGTTCATGAATACTACGATGTATGGTACACCTACCTGACGGGACAGAAGGATGTGCTCTTTTGTCTGAGCCATAACACCGTCAGTAGCAGCTACAACAAGGATAGCTCCATCCATCTGTGCAGCACCTGTGATCATGTTCTTTACATAGTCAGCATGTCCTGGACAGTCAACGTGTGCGTAGTGACGTTTTGCTGTCTCATACTCAACGTGAGCTGTAGAAATTGTGATTCCACGTTCTCTTTCTTCTGGCGCTTTGTCAATGTTCTCGAAATCAACTGCTGCGTTACCATCTACTCTGTGAGCAAGTGTTTTTGTAATAGCAGCTGTCAGAGTTGTTTTACCATGGTCAACGTGGCCGATGGTACCAATATTAGCATGTGGTTTTGTTCTTTCAAATTTAGCTTTTGCCATTTTGAATATCCTCCTTCATTATATCACCCAATTACGGGTATTTTACTTATTTTTTCGCTTTTACTCGGCTAACTTTGATTATATTTCAAAGCCAGCCGTTTTTCAACCCTTTTGTTAGGATTTTACTCATTTTTGTTGGATAATACTTTCTCCTGTACAGACTTCGGTACCGGTTCATATTTTTCAAAGAACATAGAGTAGTTACCACGTCCCTGTGTTCTGGAACGAAGGTCTGTAGAATACCCGAACATCTCAGAAAGCGGAACGTACGCGCGTACGATCTTGCCGCCGCCCAGATCATCCATACCTTCAATGCGTCCACGGCGAGAGTTGATATCGCCGATAACATCTCCCATATATTCTTCCGGCATCGTTACTTCTACCTTCATGATAGGTTCAAGCAGTACCGGAGCCCCCTGCTTCATAGCGTCCTTGAAGGCAAGGGAACCTGCGATGTGGAACGCCATTTCACTGGAATCGACTTCATGGTAAGAACCATCGTATACCGTCGCATGCACACCCACTACCGGGAAGCCGCCGAGAAGACCTGATTTCATAGCTTCTTCGATACCTTCTCCTACTGCCGGGATATATTCCTTCGGAATCGCGCCTCCGACTACACTCGATTCAAACTTATATGTCTCTTCCCCATTGACATCCATAGGTTCAAATTTCACCTTACAATGTCCGTACTGTCCACGTCCACCGGACTGTTTTGCGTACTTGCTGTCCACATCTACAGCCTTTGTGATGGACTCTTTGTAAGCAACCTGCGGTGCGCCTACATTAGCCTCAACTTTGAATTCACGCAGAAGTCTGTCTACGATGATCTCAAGATGAAGTTCACCCATACCTGCAATGATCGTCTGACCAGTTTCCTGATCTGTATGTGCACGGAATGTCGGGTCTTCTTCTGCAAGTTTTGCAAGAGACTCTCCGAGTTTTCCCTGTGAAGCTTTTGTCTTTGGCTCGATAGCGAGCTCGATAACCGGCTCCGGGAACTCCATAGACTCAAGAATTACCGGATGCTGCTCATCACAGATCGTATCACCTGTTGTTGTGAACTTAAATCCGATCGCTGCTGCGATATCTCCTGAGTATACTTTGTCAAGTTCCTGTCTCTTATTCGCGTGCATCTGCAAGATACGTCCAACACGCTCTTTTTTGCCCTTTGTCGCATTCAGTACGTAAGAACCAGAGTTCATGGTTCCTGAATACACACGGAAGTAAGCAAGCTTACCTACGAACGGGTCTGTCATGATCTTAAATGCCAATGCGGAGAATGGTTCTTCATCAGAAGAATGTCTCACCACTTCGTTCCCGTCCATATCAACACCCTGAATAGCCGGTACGTCAACCGGTGACGGCATATATTCAATAACCGCATCCAGCAGCTTCTGCACACCCTTGTTTCTGTATGCTGTTCCGCAGCATACCGGAACTGCCGCACACTCACAAGTCGCTTTTCTCAGCGTTGCTTTCAGCTCTTCTACGGAAGGTTCTTCCCCTTCCAGATAAGCCATCATTAAATCATCATCCAGCTCGCAGATTTTTTCTACCAACTCTGTATGATATAACTCTGCTTCCTCCTGCATCTCTTCCGGAATGTCAAGGATAGAAATATCATCCCCCTTGTCATCGTTGTAGATGTAGGCTTTCATTTCAAACAGGTCGATAATACCTTTGAAATCGTCTTCTTTACCAATCGGAAGCTGAATACAGATGGCATTCTTTCCTAATCTTGTCTTAATCTGTTCTACGGCACCGTAGAAGTTTGCACCTAAAATGTCCATCTTATTGATGAAAGCCATTCTCGGTACATTGTATGTGTCAGCCTGACGCCATACATTTTCTGACTGAGGCTCTACTCCACCTTTGGCACAAAACACACCTACTGCACCATCCAATACGCGGAGTGAACGCTCTACTTCAACTGTAAAGTCAACATGTCCAGGTGTATCAATAATATTGATACGGTGCTCCAGGGCCCCTTCTTTTGGCTTGCAGTTTTCCTGCAGTGTCCAGTGACATGTCGTAGCTGCTGAAGTAATCGTGATACCTCTTTCCTGCTCCTGAGCCATCCAGTCCATGGTAGCAGTACCTTCATGCGTATCACCAATTTTATGGTTGATACCGGTGTAGTAGAGAATACGCTCTGTTGTCGTAGTCTTACCAGCATCGATATGAGCCATAATACCAATATTTCTGGTTCTCTCTAATGGATAATCTCTTCCAGCCAAGGTTTTTTCCTCCTATTAGAAACGATAGTGAGCAAACGCCTTGTTTGCTTCTGCCATCTTGTGCATATCTTCTTTCTTCTTTACAGATGCTCCTGTATTGTTGGCAGCATCCAAAATCTCATTTGCCAGTCTTTCTTCCATTGTCTTTTCTCCTCTGTTGCGGGAGTACAATGTAAGCCAGCGAAGCGCCAGAGCCTGTCTTCTGTCTGCTCTTACTTCGATCGGCACCTGATAAGTTGCTCCACCGATACGTCTTGCCTTAACTTCCAGTACGGGCATGATGTTGTTCATTGCTTCCTCGAACACCTCGATGGCTGGCTTTTCAGCCTTTGCTTCTACTCTTTCAAACGCTCCGTATACAATCTTCTGCGCTACACCTTTCTTGCCGTCCAACATGATATTGTTGATCAGTTTGGTAACCACTTTATTGTTGTATATCGGATCTGCTAATACATCTCTTTTTTGAGTATGTCCTTTACGTGGCACGGTCCTTCCCTCCTTAATCATTATTTCCGGTCTTTGCCGGGATTAATTCATCGGTACTCACATGTGTCTCTCTATGGAATCGCATAGCATGTGCTCGTGGCCGCGGGACTATCTATTTAAGTGTTCCACTTAAAATCCGCAACCAATGCCTGCTTGTCTTTGTCAAACAGCAGGGTATGCTTACCGGATACAAATGTTATCCGTTAAGCTACGATAATCATAGTTCTGTTTGTGATACGATATTTAACACTTTAGTTACATCTTTATTTTGCGTCTTTTGGTCTCTTAGCGCCGTATTTGGAACGAGCCTGTCTTCTCTTTGCAACACCTGCTGTATCCAGAGTACCTCTTACGATATGGTATCTTGTACCTGGCAGGTCTTTGACTCTTCCTCCGCGAATAAGAACAACGCTATGCTCCTGCAGGTTGTGACCTTCACCCGGAATATAGCTTGTCACTTCGATCCCATTAGAAAGACGAACTCTGGCGATCTTTCTCAGAGCTGAGTTAGGCTTCTTTGGTGTCGCTGTCTTAACGGCAGTACATACACCTCTTTTCTGCGGTGCAGATGTGTCTGTCGCACGCTTTTTCAGAGAGTTATATCCTTTCTGAAGTGCCGGTGCTGTAGATTTCTTTTCTGAAGTCTGACGTCCTTTTCTAACTAACTGGTTAAATGTTGGCATTTTTTTCACCTCCTATGATACATTCATCTGCTCTGGGCTTATGCCCCAGAGTGGCTGCGGATAATCTGCGTTATCCTTTCCGCGCACGAAAATAACGGCATTTTCATGCACGCTAAATTAGTTTAGTACGTTTTTACTCAAAAGTCAAGGGTTTTATGCTTTTTTATCCCAATAACAGACACCAGAGAGGCAATGTAAAAAGCGAAAGCAGTGTAGAAGCAAATATCATTCCCGTAGCATACGTCTCATCTCCGTTATATTTGGAAGATAAAAGTGCTGTTGTCACCGGCGCTGGCATCCCGGCTATAAGCACCGTGATCCCCCGCAAAATTGCCGGAACAGGCAGCCAGGCAGTGACTGCAAATACGATCGCCGGTATAACGATCAGACGGACAGACACATAATACAGCATGGTTTTATCCCAGATCCCCTCCGGCTTCATTTCACACAACATCATGCCTACAAGCATCATACTAAGCGGCGTATTGCAGGCACTGATCCCTTCGATCGTAGTATCCAGAAATACCGGAAATTCTATTCCCGAAACCATCACAGCCAGTCCAAGATAAATAGCTACGATGCACGGATGTGTAAGTACTTTTTTCAGCACGTCCCCGGGTCGTACCTTGTCGCGCAGAAAGCAGGAAATCCCGACACTCCACATCACGATCCGCATAGGCAGCATGAATACAGACGCATAAAAAAGCCCCTGCATCCCATAGACTCCTTCTACCACAGGATTTCCTAAGAAACCGCCATTAGATACGATCGTGCCATAACGGAGAGGCTTTTGTCTGGCAGCTTCTGTTTTTCTGTAACTAAAAAAACTGACTGCCATCGACAGGATATTATAGCCTATCGACAGCAGCAGTACTTCCGCAAACTTTGTCAGCATCGTCCACTCCCATTCTATCTGGAAAGAATGAAACGTATTAAACGGCAGTGTCACGTACAGACAAAAGTCAACGAGTTCTTTTCTTGTTGTGCTCCCGACGATATTCTTTCTTCTGACAAGAAAGCCTATCCCCACCAGAAGAAACATCATCAGCTGCATATTTACCATATTATGAAATACCATGATTAATATGCCTTACCCCAATACACCATATGTTTTGCCGGTTTTTTACAGCACACACACACATCAGAAAGATGTTCTTCCTGCTCTGGAATACAGCGGGAAGTCACACCGCCTGTCTGCTCCTTGATCGCCTCCTCACAAGCTTCGTCTCCGCACCACATTGCTTTAATAAATCCGGTTTCCTCCTGTGCTGTCTTTACCATATCCTCCATGGTCAGCGCGGTATGAATATGCGAATCCAAGAATGTCTTTGCTTTCTGGTACATATCCTTCTGGATCGTCTCTAAGATTTCCGTCAGCCGTGTGGTGATCTCATCCATGGATACCACGATCTTTTCTCTTGTGTCTCGACGCACAACAACGACCTGGTTCTTTTCAATATCTTTTGGCCCGATCTCGATACGTGTCGGGATCCCCAGCATTTCCTGCTCACTGAATTTCCATCCCGGACTCTTCTCCGTTTCGTCGATCTGGGCTCTGTATCCCGCTGCCTTCAAACTATTCAGCAGTTCTCCTGCTTTTTCCAGAACCCCTTCTTTATGCTGTGCAACAGGAATGACCCTTGTTTGTACCGGCGCAATGTGCGGAGGAAGTACCAGACCGCTGTCATCCCCATGCACCATGATAATAGCGCCGATGATCCTGGTAGAAAGCCCCCAGGATGTCTCATACACACTGTGAAGTTCATTATTTTTATCAGAATATTTAATATCAAAGGCATCCGCAAATGCATTTCCAAAGAAATGACTGGTTCCTGACTGGAGCGCCTTTCCATCATGCATAAGCGCCTCTATCGTATACGTATCCTGCGCGCCGGCGAATTTTTCACTGGGCGTCTTTTTCCCTGTCACCAGCGGGATTGCCAGATCTTCTTCCACAAAATTTTTATAAATATCCCGCATCAGAAGCGTCCTTTCCTCTGCTTCTTCATAAGTAGCATGGATCGTATGTCCTTCCTGCCATAAGAATTCCCTGGAACGTAAGAAAGGTCTTGTCGTCTTTTCCCATCTTAAAACAGAACACCATTGATTCCAGACTTTCGGAAGATCACGATAAGACTGTACCGTCTTGCTCCACACATCGCAGAATAATGTTTCCGACGTAGGGCGGATGCAGAACCTTTCCTGCAGTTCTTCCATCCCGCCATGTGTGACCCACGCCACCTCTGGCGCAAAGCCTTCTATATGATCTTTTTCCTTCTGCAGCAGGCTCTCCGGGATCAAAACCGGAAGATATACGTTCTCCACTCCCGTTTCTTTAAATCTCTTATCCAAATTAGACTGGATATTCTCCCAGATCGCATATCCGTTCGGAAGATAATTCAAACATCCTTTTACACCCGAATAATCACACAATTTCGCTTCTCTTACCACATCCGTATACCACTGTGCGAAATCTTCGTCTCTTGCGGTGATCGACTCTACCAATTTCTTTTCCTTTGCCATGCTGCTTTTCTCCTTTTCCTCATCATTTTCTACAACAAAATCGCCGGGACTTCCCCTCCCCATCAGGGGACCGGAACTCTCGGCGGTATGATTTACATATACAAAGCCACTTCTTCGCCGGCTGTACCTGTGATTTTACTTGAAATCCCGCGGCTTGTCAACCTTATTGTCTGCACCGACGGCAACGCTTGACCTTTCATTTCTTTTATATGATAATCAGATTAGTCAGATTTATAGAAAAACAAGAATCTGCGCCAAAAGGAGAAAATCTATGAAACCCGATATCTTATTTGAAGATCCTCACATTCTTGTATGCTTAAAACCCGCAGGTATTCCTGTACAGAGCCGCTCTCTTTCGCAGCCCGATCTTGTCAGTCTGCTAAAAAACCATATTTCCTTGCAGACTCATAGCAAGACGTCCCCTTATCTGGCAGTCATTCACCGCCTGGATCAGCCTGTGGAAGGCATTCTTGTCTTTGCCAAAACAGCGGCTGCCGCAAAGAAACTAAACCAGCAGATGCAGACAAAAGGGTTCGGCAAGTATTACCGTGCGCTTTTAAGCAGAACGCCGGATATTTTAGAAACCGACCTAAGCGATCACATGATAAAAGATGGACGTACCAACACTTCCCGTATCTGTACGCCTGATACGCCAGGAGCCAAATCAGCCCGTCTCCATTATAAAATCCTACAAAAAAATAATAGCTTTGCAATTGCGGAAATACAGCTTGATACCGGCAGGCATCATCAGATCCGGGTACAGATGGCACACATTGGTTGTCCCATCGTCGGAGACAGAAAATATGGAAATATATCCTCATTACAGGAAACACCGCCTTTTCTCTGTCAACACGGATTACAGCTGTTTGCCTATCGACTGGAATTCACTCACCCGTACACGCAAAAAGCGCTTTCCTTTCAGATCGACAGACTTAATGCTCTGCCCTGATCTTAAAAGAAAGGCTGCCGATGCTCCTATCAGACATCGACAGCCTTTCTTCTATTTTGTACGTTACTATATTTACATTTCCCCTACGACTACTTCGGGATCTTCTTCCAGAGATTCTGTATACTTTTCCAGTATCGTTCTCTGAATACGCTCTCTTGTTCCCGAATTGATCGGATGGGCAATATCTCTGTATTCACCGTCCAATGCCTTTTTGCTCGGCATAGCGATAAATAGTCCTTTCTCCCCCTCTATCACTTTAATGTCATGAACAACAAATTCATCATCGATCGTGATAGAAACGACTGCTTTGAGTTTTCCTTCCTTTGCCACCTTGCGTACGCGCACGTCTGTTATCTGCATACCTCTCAAGTCTCCTTTCTCTGCCTGCATTAATGCTGAAACCCTTATAATGCATATCGCTCGTTTTTCTCAACTACCACTTTCACACCATTTTCACCGACATGTCTTGTGTTCGCTCTTATCGTATCACGGCTCTCGACAATACAATTTTCAATATATGTATTATCCCCTAGATAAACGTCGTTTAAGATAATAGAATTCTTGATCACACAATTGTTTCCAACAAAAACTTTCTTGAAGATAACAGAGTTTTCGATCGTTCCGTTTACAATGCTTCCACTTCCTATAAGGCTGTTCTTTACGACAGCGCCCGGATTGTATTTGACCGGCGGAAGATCACTCACCTTAGAGTACACACTTGGAAGCTCCCGGAAGAAATAATTTCGCACCTCCGGCTTCAAGAAATCCATGTTAGTCTGGTAATAGGAATTTACGGTTGAGATGTTACTCCAGTAGCTGTTTATCTTATAACCGTATATCTTCTTCAGATTTTTATAACGAATCAGAATATCGGTTACAAAATCATGTCGTTCTTCCTCTGCGCAATGCTCTACGAGGTCGATCAGCTGTCTCCTGCGGATAATATAGATCCCTGTAGAGACTGTCTGTGAATGAGCCACCATCGGCTTTTCCTCAAATTCTTCGATACGTGCCGACTCATTCATGCGCACGGTTCCAAAACGTGTCGCATCTTCTTCCGGCCCCAGATCCTTACATACAACAGTGATATCTGCTTTCTTTGCTATATGGTATTCCAGCACTTTATTGTAATCCAGCTTATAGACTGCGTCTCCAGAAGTAATGATCACATACGGTTCATGGCAGCGTTTCAGGAAATCCAGATTCTGATAGATCGCATCTGCCGTACCGCGGTACCAATTGCTGTTGTCCGTCGTGATCGTAGGCGTGAAAAGATACATACCTCCTTGCTTTCTTCCAAAATCCCACCATTTAGATGAATTCAAATGTTCATTTAAAGATCTGGCATTATACTGTGTCAGGACTGCCACTTTCTGCACATGGGAATTTGTCATATTACTCAAAGCAAAATCTATCGCACGGTAGCTGCCCGCGATCGGCATAGCGGCTGCCGCTCTCTTTGCCGTAAGTTCCTGCATTTTTCTGCTGCTTCCGCCCGCTAAAATAATTCCAACTGCTCTCATACCCGTTCACCTGCCTTTATCAATGTTTCTCCACTTGCAAGTACTCCGTCGTTGTAATCCTCAACAGATGTCACACCGCTTATGGCAGTATTCTTGCCGATCTGCACATCCGGCGGTATCACAGAATTCTCTCCGATCGTAGCAAGCCCGCCGCTGTAGATATTTGGTTTTAATTTATTAGGAACTTCACTGCCGATGCCAATAGTCACATTCTTGCCGATCACCGTATCTTCCGCAATGATCGCTTTTTCTATCACACAGTTTTCTCCTATCTTTACACCCTGCATGATGATAGAATCTTTGATCACGCTTCCTTTTCCTACTGTCACGCCTCCGCCCAGAACGGAATTATGTATCTCCCCGTGTATCTCAGAACCATTGGTGATGATACACCTGTCCACGACCGCGTCTTCCGCGATATACTGCGGCGGGATATTTGCGCTGTTTGTATAAATCTTCCAGAACTCTTCATACAGATTAAACTCTGGAATGATGTCGATCAGCTCCATATTCGCTTCCCAATAGGAAGTTAAAGTTCCCACATCCTTCCAATACCCATTATATTCATAGGCAAAAAGCCTGTCTCCCTTTTCATGGCAGTACGGGATGACATGTTTTCCAAAATCACAGTTCGGCTGTTCTTTCAGATGTATCAGCGCCTCCCGCAAAACCGGCCAGCTGAAAATATAAATTCCCATAGACGCCAGATTACTGCTTGGTTTCTCCGGCTTTTCTTCAAATTCTTTAATCCTGCTTTCCTCATCTGTGACGACAATACCAAAGCGGCTGGCCTCCTCGATCGGCACAGGCATAGCGGCGATCGTGACATCCGCATGATTTGCTTTATGGAAATCCAGCATAACTTCGTAATCCATCTTATAAATATGATCTCCGGAAAGAATCAATACATAATCCGGATTGTATGTCTCCATATAGTTCAAATTCTGATAGATCGCATTCGCCGTACCCGTATACCATTCACTGTTCGTACTCTTTTCATACGGCGGCAGGATCGTCACTCCTCCAATGTTTCGGTCAAGATCCCATGGAATACCGATCCCGATATGTGTGTTTAATCTAAGAGGCTGATACTGTGTCAAAACACCTACTGTATCTACCCCTGAATTAATGCAGTTACTAAGCGGAAAATCAATAATACGATACTTACCGCCAAATGCAACTGCCGGTTTTGCAACTTTGGCTGTAAGAACCCCCAATCGACTGCCTTGTCCACCCGCTAACAGCATGGCAATCATTTCCTTTTTAAACATTGCGTCACCTCATTTCTAGTTAGATGTATTCATTATATCATACTTTTGTCATTTGTGAGTAATTTTTACAATTTTTTTGCTATTTTTTTACTCTTTTTGTTAAATTAGTACAAAAAGAACTTCTTTAAAAATTCCTCATATATAGTATAATATAGAAAGCACATATAATTTATGACTATTTTCCGGATTTTTCAAAATTATTTTTTAAAGGGGCATTTTCTATGTATAAAATCAATTTTCAAAAACCAATACACATCCATTTCATCGGGATCGGCGGTATCAGCATGAGCGGGCTTGCCGAAATCCTCTTAAAAGAGGGCTTCAGCGTATCCGGTTCTGACTCAAAAGAATCCGCGCTCACAAAGCAGCTTATAGAAAAGGGCGCGCATATCATCTATGGACAAAAAGCTTCTAATATTACAGACGATATTGACTGTGTCGTGTACACCGCTGCCATCAGCCGCGACAACGCAGAACTGATCGAGGCGGTAGCGCGCAAGATCCCTATGCTTACACGTGCAGAACTGCTCGGTCAGCTGATGAAGAACTATGACACCCCTATTGCCGTCTCCGGCACGCACGGAAAGACAACGACTACATCCATGATCTCTCATATTTTATTAGAGGGAGATCTCGATCCTACTATTTCCGTAGGAGGTATATTGAAGGCCATCGGCGGCAATATCCGAGTGGGAAATTCTGGTACCTTTATCACAGAAGCCTGTGAATATACAAATAGTTTTCTGCACTTTTTCCCAAAGATCAGCGTGATTTTAAATATTGAAGAAGATCATCTGGATTTCTTTAAAGATCTGGAGGACATCCGCCATTCATTTCATCAATTTGCAGCGCTTCTTCCTCCTGACGGCACATTAGTCATCAATGGGGACATTAAAGACCATACAGAAATTTACGAAGGGCTTTCCTGCCATATCGTCACCTATGGTTCTTCCTCCACCCTGGACTACAGCGCCGCAAATATCTGCTATGATGAAAAGGGCTGTGTATCGTTTGATTTGCTAAAGCATGGAGAAATGACAGAACATATCGTTCTGTCTGTAACAGGAGACCATAATGTATCTAACGCTTTATCAGCGATCGCTGTAGCCGAACTTCTGCATATTCCTATGGATACGATCAAAAAGGGACTCTTCTCTTTTTCCGGCACTGACCGCCGTTTTGAGTATAAAGGTATGTTAAACGGAATCACCATTGTGGACGACTACGCTCATCATCCTACGGAGATCACCGCCACTTTAAAAGCCGCCCAGCATTATCCGCACAACAGTCTGTGGTGTGTATTTCAGCCTCATACCTATACACGTACAAAGGCCTTTTTCTATGAATTTGCAGATGCGCTCTCCCATGCGGATCATCTTGTTCTTGCAGATATTTATGCCGCCAGAGAAACGGATACTCTCGGTATCTCCTCCGCTAATCTGGCTAAGGAAGTGAAAAAATCAGGAACTGACGCGCATTATTTTTCAAGCTTCAAGGAGATCGAGGCTTTCTTAAAGGCGCACTGCGTGCCCGGAGATTTGTTAATAACTATGGGAGCCGGAGATGTCGTAACCGTGGGAGAAGAGCTCTTAAAAGAGTAGTTATCCACATCTTGTGCACAGAGTTATCTACAAAAAACCTGGCCTCTCCTATGAAAAAGTACTTTTTTCACCCATGGTTAAATGCTATAATACCAACTGTACGAATGATAAAATTATGAAACTAAAAGGTGGGACAAGGATCTATGAAAACTCTGACTTTAAAAAATAAATGCCAGGCAAACGCAACGCTTCTATCCAATGATTTTATAGATCATTATATGATAAATGCGAATGGAGAATTTGTGAAAGTCTATTTATTTTTACTGCGGCATCTTGACGATCCCTGTTCCTCGCTGACGATTTCTTCTATCGCCGACTGTCTGAAAAACACAGAAAGTGATGTTTTGCGTGCATTCCGATACTGGGAATCTGTGGGACTTCTGCTTCTGGACAAGGATGAAGACGGCAAAATTTCCGGGATCGAACTGCAGAAGACGCCCCTTTTGGCAGGCACATCCGCAGCTTCCGCGGGAACTTCTTCTGCCGCTGTTCCTTCCGCCGCGTCAGTCCCGGCAGCGCACGCAGCACCAATAGGACAGATCACGCCAAAGGCGATCCCGCTGGATTCCTTCAAAGCACAGAAAGAGTTGAAATCTCTGTTTTTTATTACAGAGCAGTATCTGGGAAAAACCTTATCCCATACAGAGATGGATACGATCACCTATTTTTATGACACGCTTCACATGTCCGCGGATTTAATTGAATACTTGATCGAAACCTGCGTAGAAAACGGCCACAAAAGCATACACTATATACAGAAAGTCGCTCTCGCCTGGTCGGACGGAGGAATCACAACAGTCGCACAGGCAAAAGAACAGTCTGCATGTTATCACAAAAACTGTTATACTATCCTCAATGCATTTGGCATCAAGGGACGCGGCCCTGCCGCCTCTGAGCTTTCCTATATCAAGAAATGGACGGAAACGCTTGGTTTTTCTCTGGATATTATACAGGAAGCCTGCCGCCGCACGATTGCCGCCACTCATCAGCCAAGTTTCGAATATACAGATAGTATATTATCTAAATGGCAAAAAGCAAATGTAAAGCATTTAAAGGATATTCTTACGCTTGACGAAGACTTTCTAAAGAAAAAATCTTCTCAAAAAGAAAATATCCGCAAGACCAAACCTATCACAAAAAATCTCAATAACTTTGAGAGACGTTCTTATGATATGGACTCTCTGGAAGAAAAACTGTTAAACAGCAATTAAGTGAGGAGCAATAACCTTGGGATTAAAAAATTCGCAATATCAGACAATCATGCGAGCCTATGAACAAAAGCAGTTCAAAAGTCATGATATACTGACCAGACGTTATCAGAAAGTTTATGAAAAACTGCCGGAATTCAAGGAGTTGGATGGTTCCATAGCGGCGCTTTCCGTCCAGTATGGAAAACGGCTCTTAAACGGAGAAGAACAGGATATATGTTCTTTAAAAGAAGAGCTCGAAATATTGCGCAGCAGTAAAGAGAGCCTTCTCCTTGGCGCCGGTTTTCCAAAGGATTATCTGGAGCCTGTCTATGAGTGTCCCGACTGCCGCGACACAGGATACATAGACGGAAAGAAATGCCATTGTTTCAAAAAGGCAGTCACTGATCTGCTCTACGAACAGTCGAATCTGAAAGAGATCCTTTCCGAAGAAAATTTTGATACCTTTCAGCTGGATTATTATTCAGAGAATTATTTTGACAGCAAGACCGGGCGTTCCTCCAGAAGTCTGACAGAAGACGCCCTGCAGGCATGCCGCCGTTTTGCAGATACATTTGGAACAGAATTTCACAATCTGTTTCTCTATGGAGATGTTGGAATAGGAAAGACCTTTCTCTCCAACTGCATCGCAAAAGAGTTGATGGACAGAGAGTTCTCCGTTCTATATTTTTCTGCCCCAAAATTCTTTCACATCCTCGCGCAGAATACTTTTGACAAAAATGATATTGACGCGCACAACATGTTCGAGTATATTTTTAGCTGTGACTTATTGATCATAGATGATCTGGGCACAGAATATACAAATTCATTTATAGCATCCCAGCTTTTCACCTGTATCAACGAAAGGCTGATCGATAAAAGATCGACCATTATCTCTACTAACCTTTCTCTGGAAGCGCTTGCCGATCTATATACCGAGCGCGCTTTCTCAAGGATAACCAGCAATTATACGCTGCTTAAACTGGTCGGAGATGACATAAGAATCAAAAAGAAGTTAAAAAACAGGGAGGACTATTCATGTTAAGTCGAACAGAACGAATTTTAGAAAACATTCCGGTTGGAGCACTGGGCTTAATTCCCGTTGTCGGCTGCGAACAGCTCGTCAAAAAAGTGGATGATTATCTTGTAAAATGGAGAAAAGAAAGCGCGTCCAAATATAAAGACGACGTCGCTTTCGCCGGATACGAAAAAGACTCTTTTATCATAAACGCTAAAACCCCCCGATTTGGTTCCGGTGAGGCAAAGGGCATCATCGCAGAATCTGTGCGTGGAAAAGATCTATACATCTTAGTCGATGTATGTAATTACAGCATCACGTATTCACTCTCGGGAAATACCAATCATATGTCACCAGACGATCACTTCCAGAATTTAAAACGTGCCATCGCCGCTGTAGGAGGAAAGGGCCGACGCGTCAATGTGATCATGCCTTTCCTATATGAAAGCCGCCAGCATAAAAGAAGTGGCAGAGAATCTTTGGACTGTGCTCTGGCTCTCCAGGAACTCGTACATATGGGTGTAGATAATATCATCACTTTTGATGCACATGATCCCAGAGTACAGAATGCGATTCCTTTAAACGGTTTTGAGACGGTATCTCCGACCTATCAATTTATCAAAGGTCTCTTAAGGCATGTGAAAGATCTACAGATCGACAGCGCCCATATGATGGCGATCAGCCCTGATGAGGGCGGTACGAACCGTGCGATCTATCTTGCCAATGTCCTGGGATTGGATATGGGCATGTTTTATAAGCGACGCGATTACACCCGGATCGTAGACGGCAGGAATCCGATCGTAGCGCATGAATTTCTGGGAAGCTCCGTAGAAGGAAAAGATGTCATCATCATCGACGATATGATCTCCTCCGGCGACAGTATCATTGAAGTTGCCACAGAATTAAAACGCCGTAAGGCAAAGCGCATTTTTGCCGCGGCTACATTTGGACTGTTCACAAATGGAATGGAAAAATTTGATAAAGCCTATGAGAATGGCCTTATAACAGGAATCCTCACGACAAATCTCATCTATCAGACTCCAGAGCTGCTCTCCAGACCTTACTATATCAGCTGTGATATGAGTAAATATATCGCTCTTCTGATCGATACGTTAAATCATGACGGTTCCATTAATTCTCTGCTGAATCCAAACGAGCGTATTCAGCGTGTACTGCAAAAATATAAAAACGGCGAAACCATTTAATTAAACCATTTCTGTAATAAAAGGGGTATTACTTCTGCAGGAAAGATTTCCTGAAAAGTAATACCCTCATTTTTTCACTATATATGTGCTAAAAGTTGTTCTTTTATGTTTCTATACTGTACAAGATATTCTATAAAATTTCCCCCACATATCTTCTGTTCTGATAAATATGATAAATTTTTGAGATAATAATACTGTATCTCTGCTTCAAATCTATCAAGTTGTCCCTCCAGTTCCTCGCCCTGCGTATCCTCTCCATATCTATCCAGAGAATTCTCCATGCCCACACAAGAACTCAGATTTTCCATGCATAGTTTCAATTGCCCAAGTAATTCCCGCATACTCTATCACCTCTGATTCGCCAAGAAACTTCCGACAGAATAACTATATAGTGAGTCCCTATATAGTGACTTACTATTTACCACCTCATTATATATAATTAAAGTAAATTTGTAAAGGAGAATTTGCATGTACTACGGCTACTTGGAGTTTCATATAGAAGAAATACTCAAAGAAAAACATATCTCCAAAAATAAAATCTGTAAAGATTTAGATATCCCCCGTTCTAACTTCAATAGATACTGCCGCAATGAGTTTCAAAGGCTGGATGCCGGGCTGCTCTGCAAACTATGCTACTATCTCCAAATAGATATCGGTCGTCTGATCACGTATCAGCGTGAAGAACAGACAGACGAAGACAAATGAAATCTGTATGCATATCCCATCCGCCTCACCCTTTAAGAGCGTGAGGACTTTTTGCTGATATTCGCAAAAAACATTTCGTAGAAATCATCTGCCCCAGCCAAAACAGGAGAATTTTCTCCACCACCATTCGTACTTCTTTTCATATTTGCATAGAATTCTTCTCCGGCACAGATCAACTCCATCTCGTATAATTCATATCCCATATCGCGGCAGAGACCGCAAAATGCCGATACAGGATCTGTCGCTTCTCTCGTTTTCAGAAATCGCTGACGAACGGTCTCATCCCGCATCGCCAAACGTTGCAATTCTTCTAATACAATCGGAATCTCTTTCATTCACGCACACCTCTCTTATCCATTTCCATTGTTCTTTGTTTCCCAGCTCCATAACTGCCATTCTTTATATTGTTATACGGATATAATTATATTCTCTTATTTCGGCAATAGCAACTTGCTTGTTCCCACAATTTGTTCTTGTTTCTCCTTTTCATTAGTGAGATAATAAAAGTGTGCAGATATGTAGACATCTGCACACTTCATACTTAACAAGAAGAAGGCAATCGTAATATGTGGTTTATATTTGCATTACTTTCTGCATTTTTTGCAGCATTAACCTCCATATTGGCAAAAATCGGCATACAGGAAGTCAACTCCAATCTAGCAACTGCTATTCGTACGGTTGTAGTTGTTATCATGGCTTGGGGAATGGTTTTTCTAACCAATGCGCAACACGGTTTATCTGATATTCCCAAAAAGAGCTGGCTCTTTCTCATACTTTCCGGTCTGGCAACAGGCGCTTCCTGGCTATGTTATTATAAGGCTTTACAAATAGGAGATACCTCAAAAGTTGTCACAATAGATAAATTAAGTGTAATTATCACCTTAGTACTGGCATTTGTTTTCTTGCACGAAGATTTTACAGCCAAATCTTTCGCCGGCTGTATTTTAATCGGAATCGGAACATTGTTGATGGTCATTTAAGCTCGAAGGATTTACTTTAGGAAATTGGATCTTTTGTATAATACCAATAATCTGTCCCGACAAGATAACGGTCAAGAGCGAATACACAATCTTGCTCACCGGAATATACGTAAGCGATACAAGTAATACGATCAGATCACTGATCAAATAGATCCATTGGATATCTAATGGAAACACTCTTTCCAAACTCATCGCAAGCGCATCATCTCCTGTTGGCGCCCCGCCAACCCGGACACAAATCCCAACACTCACCCCTACAAATAAAGCGCCTACAACTGCTGCTAAAAGTGGCTTTGTACCAATATCCGGAAACAGTGGTTCAAACTGTTCAAAAATTCTATAAAAAACAGAAAACCCAACGGAAGAGATAAAAGAATATGCAAGAAAAAGTTTTCCCAACAATTTCCACCCCAAAAAATAACAGGATGCTGTCAGCACAAATCCTGAAACAGACGGGGAAATACCAAACCAATATTCCAAAAGAAGTGTCAGCCCTAAGATCCCGCCCTCTGTAACATTAGATACAGAATGGATATTATAAAGTCCAAATGCTAATATCGCACTGCCCAATAAAAGAAATACTACTGATGATAATTTAAGTTCTTTTAAAACTGAACGCATTTTTTTAATTCCTTTCATCAATTTATGATTGAATCTATGCAGCAATTATATACTCTGGTATAATACTAGAGTCAAGGAGATATATAGGAATATGAAAAAATTTTTTAAAATCGGCGAAATTTCTAAATTATATGGAATCGGTGTAGATTCCATACGTTATTATGAAGAAATCGGAATCATAAAACCGCAACGTTCCAAAACCGGATATCGGTATTATAGTATCCACGACATCTGGCGGCTTAATGTAATCCGAGACCTGCGTTCCATTGGATTTACGATGGAACAGATCCGTAAATACTTGGATCAGCATACTGTTTCATCCTCACTTTCTATGCTGAAAGATGAAAAAGAAGTAATCGAAAAGCAAATGCAGTATCTGCAAAAACTGCAAAAAAATGTAGATCACAGATTAAACAACATTCGTTCCGCATTATCTCTGCCTTTAAATGAGATCCACTTAATAAATATCCCGCCTCGGCATTGTCATCGTCTTCCCGAAGGATACGAAAACGAAGAAGAGATGGATCTTTTGATCAAGCAGCTTATCAACTTAAATCAAAACCGACTGTATATTATCGGAAGCAATCAGATCGGAACTATGATTTCTCTGTCATCTCTGTTAAACAAAAAAATACTTTCCTATCAATCTGTTTTTCTCATAGATGAAGACGGAGCAGACAGCATCGACGGAGGCAGTTATCTCTGCGTCACCTATCGTGGGAATTATAAGCAAAGCGCCTATTGGGGACAACAGCTTGCACAATATGCGCACTCTCATAATTTCACGATTCTCGGCAACTTATTAGAAATTCTATGGATCGATATTCACACAACTTCTGATGAAACAGAATATATCACACAGTTACAGCTTCCCGTTGAAAAAACTCCTCAGAACTAATGTCCTGAGGAGTCGAAATTTTGTTTTTAAAATTATCCAAGCCAAAGATCCATATTGTCAGGCTTTATCTTAAAGAGCAATTTATCATAATAAATCATAAGAAGATAATTCATAATTCCTAATATAATCAGAATCAGCCCAAGCTGCCATTCGTCCGGTGCTGCTCCATGCCAATGCTGTACACCTGAGGGAAGATTGTTCCAGTTCTATCCCAAAAGGACATCATCAGTAAAATGAGCAAATTGTGGTGTAAATTCCTCTAATGATTTTTCACCTGCTGTCTGTATCATTTTTTCATATTACATCTTTCCAATCCTATAATGTATCCACCCATTCAGCAACTTTCTGCTTCGTCACATTATTAAATATCTCTCCTTCTGTAAGCATGCAGTCCGGTACAGAAGGCTGCAATTCTCTTATCGTATTTCCAAATCCACTTCCACCGGAAGTAGCAAACAAAATGATTTTTTTACCTGAAAAATTATATTTTTCTAAAAAGGAATTTACAATTGTCGGTGCTACATACCACCAGATGGGAAAACCTAAAATAATTTCATCATAGGCATTGATATCTATATCTTTATCTACTACTTCTGGTCTGAATTTTTTATCATTCATCTCTATACTGCTTCTAGAGTTTTTATCCTTCCAATCAAGATCAGCATTTGTATAGGAAATCTTTGGTGTAATCTCATACAGTTCTGCCTTTGCACTATCTGCGATCATTTCTGCTACTTTTTTCGTTGTTCCGCTTGCACTAAAATATGCCACTAATCTTTTTCTCATAATAATCCGTCTCCTTTACAAAAATAGATGTACAAGATATCTTCTTATCCTGCACATCTATTTTACAATTCATAGTCGCATTATGTCCAATACTTATATTGTATTTATTTTTATACCTGGAAGGCATTGATTTCTTTTATCATCTTATTTACTGCCTGCGAATAAGGAATATTTCTTCTCTATATATTCCTTATCAGCCAGCAGATCATCCGGATACATTCTCACTCCCCAATGATCGCTGTCCTTTATTCTGATATAATCACGTCCCTCCAACGTTAGTTCTTCCAAATTAAGGATTTCCAATGCCCTTCTCTTTAACAATATCCCTTCATCTGTAAGCGTAATACTTTTTCCTTTGCGGACAAACAGCGTGTTATCTAACTCCTCTTCAAACACAGCAAGCTGTCTAGATAGGGTTGGTTGTGTGCTATGTAATTTCCCGCCGCCTTTGTAAAACTTTGTTCTTTTGCTACTGTCAAAAAATAACGTAGTATTCTTAATTACATAACTAATTTACCTTTTCATCTATAATTATGTAGTAACGCTAAAGTAAAAAGCAAACTCCTCAGAACCGCAGTCCTGAGGAGTTGAAAATTCTTTTGAAATTGTACATTCCGAAACGTATGATTAACGTTTAGAGAACTGCGGAGCTCTACGAGCTGCCTTGAGACCGTATTTCTTACGTTCTTTCATACGTGGATCACGTGTCAGATAACCTGCGGATTTCAGAACTGGTCTGTAATCAGCGTCAGCTTCCAGCAACGCTCTTGCGATACCGTGACGGATCGCGCCTGCCTGACCTGTATATCCGCCTCCACGTACATTTACTAATACATCAAATTTATCAACTGTACCTGTCGCAACAAGCGGCTGGCGTACAACAACCTTCAATGTTTCCAGTCCGAGATACTCGTCGATATCTCTCTTATTGATCGTGATCTTACCTGTTCCAGGTACAAGATATACTCTTGCGATAGATTTTTTTCTTCTTCCTGTTCCATAATATTTTGCGTTAGCCACTGTAATGTCCTCCTTTCAACCTTTCCTTAAAATGTCAGTACTTCTGGCTTCTGAGCCTGATTTGCGTGCTCTGGTCCAGCATACACATGAAGCTTCTTGATCATGTCTCTACCCATAGGTCCTTTTGGAAGCATTCCTTTAACAGCCAGCTCAATTACTTTTTCCGGTTTCTTATTCATCATCTCTGCAAGTGTAGTTTCTCTCATACCACCTACATAATCAGAGTGATTGTAGTAAATCTTCTGCTGTAATTTCTTACCTGTCACTTTTACTTTTTCTGCATTGACAACGATCACATAATCTCCTGTGTCAATGTGTGGTGTATATTCTGGTTTGTTTTTGCCTCTTAATACTTTTGCGATTTCAGAAGCAAGGCGTCCTAATGTGCACCCTTCTGCGTCAACCACATACCATTTTCTTTCAATCTTGTCAGGGTTAGCCATATACGTTTTCATGGGTATTCCTCCTACTAATAATCTCATCTATAACATTACTTTTATATATGAAATCAGTACACTCCGGGGCTTTGGTGTATACTGTTTCTCCTTATGTCATGCTGTACTATTATAGTACTTGTCTGGCTTTGTGTCAAGTTTTTTCATATTTTTCCCTCTATATTTTCATATTTTTCCCTCTATATTTTTACCGATTTTAATCCTCCCTTTAGCAGATTATTCGCAAACACCTGTTGTCATGTTGTCCACAGGAATTAGAAACCTAATTTTTGTTCCCTGTTCTTCGCACTGTTTCTTATCAAAAAGTTACTTTTTGCTTCATTATTACTATACGGCTTATACTAAACAAACTAATTTCAAAACAGAAAATCCACTTTCTTCTGCGCACTTATGCTATAATTATGAAAACAAGTAAAAAGGCAGGTACGAATTATGTGGGCTTATAACGAAACTTTCTATCAGATATATCCAATTGGTTTTTGCGGCGCCCCGATACACAATGACGGGCTCTGTGTACCACGTATCCAAAAGATTGGAGATTGGAGCGAATATTTAGAACAGCTTGGAATTGGTTCCATTATTTTAAATCCGGTTTTTGAATCTGACAATCACGGCTATGACACAAGAGATTTCAAAAAAATCGACTGCCGCCTGGGCACCAACGATGATTTCAAAAAAATTTGCAAAATTTTGCATGAACACCATATAAAAATTATATTGGATGGGGTTTTCAACCACGTAGGAAGAGGCTTCTGGGCTTTTTCAGACGTACAGGAAAAGAAGTTGGATTCTCCCTATAAAGACTGGTTTTACATCAATTTCGACGGGAACAGCGGATATGACGACGGTTTTTGGTATGAGGGATGGGAAGGACATTTTGAACTGGTAAAACTGAATTTACAAAATCCGGAAGTGAAAAACTATCTGTTAGATTGTGTAAAATTCTGGATCCAGGAATTTGACATCGACGGACTGCGCCTGGATGTGGCTTATAGCCTAGATCACGATTTCATGAAAAGTCTGCGCAGATACTGCGAAGAAATAAAGCCGGGCTTTGCTTTGATCGGAGAAGTACTCTTTGGTGATTATAATATTATTGTAAATGACGAAATGCTGCACAGCTGTACAAATTACGAATGTTATAAAGGTATCTATTCCAGTTTTAACTGTATGAATCTATTTGAGATCGCTCATTCTTTAAATCGTCAATATGGGAAAGAACCGTGGTGTCTCTATCGAGGAAAACACTTGATGAATTTTGTAGACAATCATGATGTTACCCGTATCGCCAGTATTTTGACAAATAAGAAACATCTCCCCCTTGCATACGGCCTCCTTTTTGGAATGCCTGGCATTCCCTGCATTTACTATGGAAGTGAATGGGGAGAAGAAGGAGAAAAAGCACCAGGCAGTGATCATGCCCTGCGTCCTTGTTTTTCTGCTCCTAATGCCAATGAATTAACAGATTTCATCCGTACGCTGATCCACATCCGCAAAAATAGTCCTGCACTTTGCAGCGGCGGATATGAAAACATACTCATTACCAATCACCAGCTTATATTCGAGCGCAGAACAGAAAATGAAAGACTTCTCGTTGCCATTAATGCTTCAGAACATCCTTACACAGCATACGACAACAGAGTGTCCGGAAATTACCATGAACTTATAACTGGAGCAGCAGGAACTCTGGAAGGACAATGTCTCCTTCCTCCATACAGTGTCAGATACTATGATTTTTGCTGCTAAAAATAACAAACTTCCCCCAAAAAATTCCTGATAAAAAACGTGATAAAAAATTGAATTTAGGGGTTTACAAAATTGCCCTATTGTGATAGGATATATTTTGTCGGCGGAAGTGGCGGAATGGCAGACGCGCTAGATTCAGGTTCTAGTGGGAGTTAATCCTGTGAGAGTTCAAGTCTCTTCTTCCGCATAAAACCTGTAGTCCTATGGATTACAGGTTTTTTTGATTCCCCCTGCAAATATGCGGGTTTACGCAGTTCTCATGCTGGTTCTAATTTTCAGATACATAGCCTAAAAAACACGGTTTAGGGCAGCTATGCAACACGAAAAAATGAGGAAGATGATACAATATTCTTTCCCCTGGGATTGCCCCGGGGGTATTTTTTACATTTGACTCATTTTCACATTAAGCAAAAAGTTTTCAGAATGGCTCAACACCTTTCCGACTTCACCAGAAAAGCCTTTCTTTATTTCCGCTATCCCGCTTACTTTCTCCGCACCAGACCATTTCCCTACATTGAAAAAATCATCGTTTTGTACAGTCCACTTTTCTCCCGGCTCCGCCAGATCCATAAGGTCAGAAGGACGAAGCCACGCCTTGCAATATGCATAGGGTATTCTTATTAGGTATTTATCCGCACTTACCAGACCGCCATCAACACTGGCTGTTTCCTGGTCCGTATGAAGCCAGACAGCCTCGATATAGTGTGGGATATATACCATTTTTCTAGTTTCCATATCCGCAAATTGATTAAAAATTGTAATGGCAGCATTTGTCAGCACAGCATCCCACCCCCTGATACACTAAGCGTGTTCCCGCAAGGTAGCGGCGGATTGTATTATATATACGCGCTTGAATTGTTTCGGATCCGGCGTCCGAAAAACTGACTGAATATCCGTCTGTATTTTCCGATTTTATAATACGACCGCTATATCCTGCTCGGACTTCCATATCCTGGCAAAGCAAATCTGCGACTTTGCACACGCAATACTTCAACAGATTTTCTTCCTCCTCTGTATTAGCACTGCGGCGTACAATCATATTGATGTACGAATTTGCATCTACAACAAATTTTTTAAAAATATCTTCGTCCGCTATGATCGTTCCGTTATATGTGCTGCGGTAATATACATAATCCGGTTCATACATATATCTTCGCCTCCCTTGTTAGTTCTTCGCTGTTTTTAGTCCGCCCCTCGCGCTGCGTACAGCCTTTGCAGGCGAGGGGTTTATTCCCCCGCCTTTAAAATTGCAAATGGGCAGCGTTTTGTTTTATTGGACTGCACGGAATTAATAGGATTTGGAATCTCCCAGCCAAGACGCATTACAGCACGCAGCGCCACCATGTCCTGCTGCATTAAGTTGTATGCTATAGATCCATCTGTGTTCTGAACAACACCTTCTGTAAACAACTTAAACGTAATATCCTGCCGGATCGAATAGACCAGCTGCGAAAAATCACCTGAGATCATAAGAGCTTTCGATTTATCAAAAGATCCATTATTCGGAAAATTCATCAGCGAACCATCCAAAGAATATCTTGTATCCCCCTGCATATCTGCCTTAAAGATAGGCTGACCTGTGGTATCTTTCAATCCTCTTAATTTTGCTCTCATGGTAATGTCCGCCATGTGTCCGGAAACAAAGAAACCAGATTCTTCAACCTTAGCGATTACTCCGTCTGTACCCATGATCTTATCGTAGAGATCGTCCGATGATCCAATCGTTCCTACACTGGTCGCCTTTGTCGCAGTTGTCACGATCCCATCTCTCCATGAAGTCGGTTTATTTACATCAAACAATACTGCGCCGTCAATTACTTTTCCAAATGCTTCCTGCACTCTTGGGCGCACCTCTCCCCAAATATCATAATCAGAATCATCCAATACTGCTTCTGGAATCGGCACGATAACAGCAATTTCCTCTGCTGTGATAAATTTCTTATCCCACATCATTTTCGTCGTCTGTTTCTGTCCTGTATCCCCGTTTACGAAATACGCCAATGGCAGCATGTCAAGCACTGGCATTTTATATGTCTTGCTGGACATGTTCGGAAGACGCCTTCCCTGCGCCAGTACTGCAGACTGCGTCACAACTCCCTGAATAATTTCCCTCGCTTTTTCTTCCGGGATGAGGGTATCCGCCCCGGTACGGTCAATGATAACCGCATCATCTTCAAACCGTCTTAAATTCATTCTGTTTTTGTTCATTTTTTACCTACCTTCCTGCTGCTCTTCTTATCGCAGCATTAATACTATCATTTGGATTGTCTGTACCAGAAGCGCCACTTGATTGGGCTCCTGTGCTTACTCTATACGTTCCGCCTATACCTCCAGTTCCGCCTATAAAGCGTGGGTTTTCTTTTAAAAATTTATCCGCTGCTTTTGCAAAATCTATCTTGTCATCCACCATCTGAGCCGCCTTAAAAATAACATAATCCAGATCTTCCGATCTGACCCCTTTTTTGCTTAAGATCTTCTCGTTCTCATATTGAGAGTTTTTAGCCTTTTCTTCTGCAAGCTCCCTTTGCAGATCATCTATATTGGGCTGCCTTGCTGCCTTCTGCGTTTTAAAATCATGGATCGCCTGTGTTACTTCATCCTCTGTCATTCCCTGTTTACGGAAAAAATCAGCCAGTGCTGTGCGTTCTGCTTTACTGGCCCGTGCACTTGCAATCTCTTCCGCCTGCTCATAGGTGTATGTTCCGGATCCTTGTGCCCCGGAAGCACTCCCGGCGTTTCCGTTCTGGCCACCGTTACCACCCCCGGCATTGTTGCCCTGCCCTCCTGCAGAGCCAGCTCCTGCGCCGTCTTCAAAAAGCTGTAAGTACATTCTGTTTCTCATCTTTCTTTACCTCCGTTTCGCCTCGACAGGCTCCCGAGCTTTTCACGTCATCACGTTTTGGACATATGAAAAGAGAACCTGTCTCCAAGCTCTCTTATTCTCTTATCTGTATTCAATTTTTACGTTTCCAGGATATTCTTCCTCTATATCCTCAAGCGCTTTGCTCATAGCTTTAAACAAATCATTTCCGCAGTATTTTTCATTTACGTCTCTGATTTCCAAATAACCGTCTGCCAATAATACGCTCCCCCAATTATTGTCTGCCACATAGTTCGCTACCATCTGGCTAATAGCAGAAATTGCATGACAGACAATAGGATTATCGGCATGCCCGGAAAAAATAACGCCGCCTTCTGTGTATGTGATTTTTGTCATTCTACCTCCTAAAAATGAGTATAAAAATACCACTCACTCCGAAGAATGAATGGCATCTATACTTCAGGGATTGCATCTTTTTCCCTTTTACTGCATTGTACATTTTTCATAGGCAAAAACAACGCCTATGCAATTTTGTTTACATCAAAATCTAATCCTAATTCTTTCAAGTCGGCATCTCTGACATCTAATTCACTTTTTAAAATATCCAACATTTCATAATATGCCAAACGGCGCCCTTGATTAAACGTGTCTGATTTATCTTTTTCACTTTCTTCAACAGCATCATTGGCATTATCAACAAGTCGGGCAATAATATACTTTAAAGATTCTTCACTTAATTTACTCATGGTAATCACCTCTACTTTTCAATTCTTCTATCCTATCTTGAATAGATTGCCTGAAATTACGAATTTCTTTGTTCCAGTGGCGTTTTAGACCTTCTTGATACCGGGTATCATAATTGTCCCATTCGGGATAAAATACTTTAGGGTCAGAAATCTTTGCTTCATGTTCCTCAATTCTTATTTGATATTTTCTAATCGCACGTTTTAAAGAATTTGATTCCTGATTCTTTATATCCTTTTCAGAAAAAAACTGTAGGTTCATCTTTAGTTTGCTCTCTTTTTCTTTTATTATAGCAATACTAGATTTTTTTGCAATAAATTTTGTATAATTTGTCGTCCCAAATGCCACTCTTCCAAGCCCATCCATATCACCCGTTCCATCTGCTCTGGCAGTTTCATTTTCTTTGAATAATTTTGGTACTGGTGAAGGGTATTCAAATATCTGGTTTTTGCTGCAATAACATCATCTGTACTTGCCCCACCCTGCTGAAGTCCTTTCACATATGCCCGCTGGTTCCGCATTTTTGTTTCCATTTGTCTCTGCATCTGTGAAGCCTGGTAAGGAGTATATTCTTTTCCATTATACAATCTTGTCTGCTGCTCTTTTCTCTCTAGTTCCCGAAGCTGCTCCGGTGTATATGTACGGACAGAATACCCTTTCACAAATGCCATATAACTGTGCCGGCAGTTTGCACCGCAAAGACCGGATACATCTCCCAAACCGCATACTGAAACCAATTCTTGCTTCGTATACACATTCCCGCTCCACCAATGGGAAGGTCTGTGCCCTGCGTGCCAGGTAACTTCAAAGGTATCTGTACCTAAATAATCCTTTGCTATCTTCTCATTAATCTGTGCCGATAGCTAAGAAACACCTGTCATAATTGCACGCCGTACTGCCACAGGAGTACGACAACTATACCCAGAAGCAAATCGCCTGTACGCAGCCCAGAGGCTGTCATTTCCTTTACTACACGCCGCAGAACTGTGTTGTAATCAAACGCCCCGGATACAATATCCATACAGGCTCTGTCCAGATATTTCTGATAATATTCTGCCAGCGGAGTAAAAGCTATTCTTCCGCCGCCTATATCCACAGAAAATCCCATTGACCGGATAATGTTTTTAATCTCTCCTTTTCGTCTGCTTTACAACGGTTTCAGCCTATTGTCTTACCTGCTCATTTTCTTCCAGCGATACGAAATGTCCGTTTATCTGCTCATACGCCTCTTTATATCTCACATATTCCCAGCCGCAAACTTTATCATACAGCTCCCATATCTCCGGATCTGTTGCCCTCATAAGCTTTTTGGCTTCCTCCTTTCTCCTTTGATATTGCGCAATCATCAACATATTTTTTGCAATATTTTGCAATTTCTTATTTAAATTTATAACGCAATATTGTAATATCAAATCAAGAAGGTACTCGTTATGGAACAAAGAGCAGAAATACTAAGAGCATTAATGGAAGAAAAAGGCATGAAAGTTTCTGACATTGTAAGAATCTCTGGGATTATAAAAGCATACAAGGCAGGGTGCCAAAACAGATATGAGATTGCGGAGTTTCTGGAAGTAACTGAAGAATGTTTACAGGAGTGTATTGAATGCTGTCGTGATAAATATGGCGTATATACCACTGTAGATAATTACGTGATTTATTTTCTGCCAAATCTGGCAGTCATGGAAAAGGTATAACCGCTATGGCGTTTATATAAGTGGTGTTTTTAATACGGGCAAAAGATAAAGAGGAGGAATAGTATGGCATTTGGAATGAAAGATATGTTAAACAGTGCAAAGTCTGCGGCGGGGGCAGCTGGAGGGAATATCTTGCAAGGCGGGCTAAACAATTACAGTGAAGTTCCTGTAGAGCAATTACAGCAGGAATATGGCATGTACCTGATGAGTGGGGAAGTTATTCAAACCGGGTTTAAACTGATTCGTGACGCTCTGATTTTTACAGACAAGAGAATCATCTTCACAGACAAACAGGGGGCTACTGGGACAAAAATGCGTGTAGAATCTATAAACCTTTTTTCTATAGTTGATGTAACAATGGAAACAGCAGGATTTGGTTTTGATGACAGCGAACTTACCTTTACATACATCAAAACCGCAAACCTTACTGCGCATGAAGTTCAGTATGTTTCCCACAAACTGGAATTTCCCAAAAAATTTAATGTACAGCCATTATATAAAATGTTGCAAGAGCTTGCATACAACAACTGTTTGAGGATTAACGGCTTACAATAAAACAGAAACCTCGCCCCGGATCCGTCTGGGGCGATACAAAATAGTATATTTACCCTGGGGACCAATAGGGCGATATGCAGCCACCTACTCAGAAGAGAAAGGGGCTGGTGCTTATGTATGTAACATACAGCGATTTATTTACCTTTGTTATTATGCTAGTTGCTTCTATTACCCTTGTTATAACCATCAATAAACATAACAAAAAACAGCGCCTTCACCCGCAAAGTGTAGCGCTGTTTTGTAATACATATTTGCCGATATAGCTAGGTTTCAGCCAGCTATCGGCTCCCTTGTTAAGTATAATATAGCAAATATACTTTAAATGTCAACCGCCCCGGTACGTCAATACCGGAGCAGTTCTAGCACAATCCGCAGATTATGCGGTGTTCTCTCACAAGAATGTTGTATCATCTTCGATAAAGCCGCACAACACAGAACATTTGTGCGCTCTTATTTTTATACCAAAGAAGATGATGTTTATGCCAACGGCAAAAAATTACCATCTGGTTCCTGGCGGTGCCAGATGTTCAGTCATTACGAGCCGATTTTTGACAAAAGTGGAAAGGCTGTCATCGATTCCAAAACGGAAAAGCAAAAACAGAAACACGTTTATGGATTATTTACCTGTGATGAGCCTGAGCAATCTGATAAACAGACTGCCGAGGTAATGGCAGTGCAATTTGATATGTACCCATTAAAAATGAAGTAAAACATCTCAGAAATGATTCCATATTAAAAGAAATATATCGTCACGCTCTCCCGGAAATGCAGAAAAAAATGGAAAACAAGGCACTAAAATATTTTAAAATGCAGCACAAAGTACAACACAAAACACGGTTTAGGACAGCTATAAACGTTGTGCTATGCCTGACATTGTATCTCCTGCCTGTACTGTGCAGGTTGTTCCTGCACTGTTTCCAACAGTACTTTTTCCGTTCGTATCTATACAGATACATTCCAGAATTCCTTCCTTGAGATAATCGTAATAGTTATTCTACTGTATTCGGCTGCTTTTACAGCGATTTCTTTATGATATCAGATAAATTTTTCATCTCATCCGGCATACTCTGTACCTGCTCAATTTTTTTCTTAATGTATCCACTGTGTTTGCGCTTCCTGCTGTTTGCGCTGCGAAATTCTTTTTCGCCGTCCAGCGTTATATATGCGCCTATTTTCTTCTTTCCATTCATCTCACCGGTCTTTTATCTTGAGAAATTACATAAAAAGAACACCCATCATATGACAGGTGTTCCAACTGTATCAATTCCATATTCCCCCGATAGTATTACTTATCTAAATATTCATTAATATAGTTTATAAATCTTCCTTTTGGTGCAACTCTTAAAAATTCCTCATCATATTCGTTTCTTTCGCCATCGATTCTGCTTATTGTAAGTAATATCTTCTTAATCACTGTTGGAACCAACATGACAATCACGCAAGCAAGTAATGCGTCAATATCATGTTGTTTTATGCTTTCACATGCTCCGACTCCCAGGCAACAAATAACCCACGCCGTCATATATGGACGGTATTTATACAAATATGAAAAAACTGCCATAAAAACTTTGCCCCACGCTTTTGCCATATCATAGCCTCCTTCTTATAGATTTATCATATCACAGTATATTTTATAATTCTATAAGAAAAACACCTTTTTGCTCTTCCTCAAATACAGTTCTTTTCATTCTATAATCATACATCTTCTTAAATTCTTTAAATAGATCTTCTCCATTTCCCAAAATACATATGAGCAATCTCCTTTTACATTATGTAATCCGCCCCGGTACGCCAATACCAGAGCAGTTGTAGCACAATCCGGAACATTTATGCGCCGTTATTTTATGCCAAAGGAGTCACCTAAAACTGTTCGAGATATGAACGGACTGATCACAGCTGTAATGAAGCGATATTGCCCAGAAACCAGGTTGAAGATTGCTTTGCCAAAGAAACTGCGTACAAATATATATGTCCCTACTAAAAATGAAGTAAAACATCTCAGAAATGATTCCATATTAAAAGAAATATATCGTCACGCTCTCCCGGAAGTTCCAAAAATATGAAACATAAGGCGCTAAAATATTTTGAAAAAATGCAGCACAAAGTACAGGTTTTTTATACCTTATCGAGCGAATCAGCCTGCCTGTAAGGCAGGCATTACGGGATGGCAGATGGATATATCCTATCTTTCTTTTTTCTTTACGACCACATCCGATTTTAATATATCCGCCAAGAGCGCTCTTGCTTCCTTCTTGATCTTTGTAAGAGGCGTATTTGCTTTATGACACTCATTGATAAATCCTAAAATCCCAAAACAAACAAAACCCGCTATTTTTCTAGGAGAATATTTCAATTCCAGATTTACTTTCTGAATTCTGCTCGTATGAAGCTCCACTGTATCCAATACGATATTGTAAAACGCAAAGGCAAGATAAGGATTTCTGTCCGGATTGGTATGCTGAAAGAATTCAAATTGATCATAATAGATGGAAAGAATGCTATCCAGCACATTGATATAGCCTATCACCAGATCCCGGGTTGGATTATTCTCTTCCTGTCTGCGATGATAATCTTCTGTACCTATTTTTGTCATATCCGCAAAAATCTCATCTACCAACGCATATTTATCACTGTAATGGGAATAAAAGGTAATACGGCTTATATCTGCCCGCTTGCACAACTCCGTTATCGAAATCTGTTCAAACGGAACCTCCGCCAAAAGTTCTACCAATGTCTCTTTTAAATTCTTTTTCGTCTTTCTGATGCGCCTGTCTTCCATTGTTTTACATATTCTCCAATCTGTATAATTAGCTTACATATTCAAATTATTGTTTCTTGTTATTAAATATATATTTTGCTATAATTTTAACACCTGTTAAAATAACATTCAACCTGTAAGATAAGATTAAACAGATATAGAAATCAGGCTGTTTCTCATGTAACTTACAATAATAAGATTTTGATCAAAGGAAGGTTCATTATGTCAAAAATCGCCATTATGACTGACAGCAACAGCGGAATTATGCCAATGGAAGGGATAGAACAAGAAATCCACGTTCTTCCTATGCCTATTTTAGTTGATGGACAGACATATTATGAGGGCCAGGATATCACTCCGGCACAATTCTATCAAAAACTTTCTGAAGGGGTATCTGTGACAACCTCGCAGCCTTCTCCCGGGGAACTCTTACAGATGTGGGATCGTCTGTTAGAATCTTATGACGAGATCGTCTTTATCCCTATGTCAAGCGGGCTGTCAAACTCCTGCCAAACGGCTTCTGTCCTCTCTCAAGAAGAACCTTATAATGGGAAAGTACATGTTGTAGATAATCACAGAATTTCTATCACGCAGGAACAATCTGTATATGACGCCAAAAGTTTGGCTGAAAAAGGCGCGTCCGGCAAAGAGATCAAAACGCTTTTAGAAAAGGAAAGTCTGGATGCAAGTATCTATATCGCCGTTGACACTCTTGAATATTTAAAAAAAGGGGGACGTATTACACCTGCCGCTGCTGCAATAGGCACTGTTTTGAATTTAAAGCCTGTACTCACTATACAAGGAGACAAGCTGGACGCCTGCTCCAAAACAAGAGGCATGAAAGCTGCATTTAAAACAATGTGTAAAGCTGTACAAAAGGATTTAGATACACGCTTTGCAGACTTAAAAAAACACGGTCTGCTGCAGGCCGGAATTGCCACCACACTGATGGACAAAGAAAAACTCACCTATTTCAAAGAGGAAATGCAGCAGCACTTTCCTGATATGAAATTAAAAACCGCTCCTCTCACCATGAGTATCGGCTGCCATACCGGTCCCGGAGCTGTTGGAATCGGTATCTTCCGTACACATATTCCAGAAAAATAAAAAAAGCAGGCTTTGCCCTGCTTTTATATATATCCGCCATAGCCGTTCCCATAACCTCCGCAGCACATGCCGCCACCTCCGCAGCATAGATTGCAAAGAAGGTTTGCCATGCACAACTTCACACAGCAGCTGCTGTCAAAAGACCCGGGATATCCGTACATAGATTGTCTCTGCTGGTACCATGCTCCGCCGCCTTTCAGTCGGTCAAGCAGCATCTGATACTGCATATTTCCAGGTTCTAAACGCACAGCCTCCTGGGCGTGTTCTATCGCAGTCACATTATTGCCAATCCCGGAATTTGCCGACGCACTGTAAAAATACCAAAGTGCGTTCTTTTCTTTAATCCCATTTAGTACGTTTAAAGCTTCTTTATAATGCCCGCTTTTAATATAATTTGCAGCGGCCCGAAGATGCATATCTGCTTCACTCTCATTGGCCTGCTGCCCGGAGAACCCTCCTTGTCCGCCGTATCCGCCGAATCCTCCATAACTTCCGTATCCGCCAAAACCTCCATAACCGCCTGTTCCATAACCATTGTCTGCGGAAGAGTACCCACGCTCCCGCTCATCCATGATCTGCTGGTATGCCTGCTGTACTTCCTTAAATTTCGCTTCCGCCTCATCTTTTAACGGATTATGGATATTTGCATCCGGATGGTATTGCCGGCTCAGCCTGCGGTATGCCTTCTTCACTTCTTCATCAGAGGCATCCCTGGCTATGCCCAAAACACTATATGGATCTCTCATTTTTTCTCCCTCTCATCTCAAGTACACTTTTTAGCTGTTCTTAATAAATGTGGTATTACATTTCGGACAGCGTATCTCGATCTTTCCCTTTCCTTTTGGAATACGGATCTTCTGCTTACAATTCGGACACTTATAAATATGATATATTTTTCTCTGTTTCCATATATTCTTCTGTCCTCTGAAAAAATTACGAATCTTTGCCGTCTTCGCCAAAAACATCTGATTCTCCCCATAGCGTTTCGTGACATTTCTGGAGAATATCCGGAAATAGCAGTAGATTACCAATACCCATCCCAGAATATACAATACGCCGCCTGCCGCTCCGTCTGCAAAAACAGCGGACACAAATACAACAACAAGTCCTGCTATAAGCAGAAACCTAGAAAAAGAATCTACGCCATACCTTCCTTGCATAAACCGTATCAATTTTTCTTTCATTTTCATCCATCCTTAATTTCCGTATAAAATTTGCATTCGGTCTTCCCACTGTCCGCAAGCGCATATAACACATATACCTATGCTCTTTCAAACGGGGCAAAGCCTTGTGTCATGAAGAATATTTTCCTCTGTTTTTACCCTAATGTCAAGAAATGCTTTCTAAAATTTTATGAAATTTTTGTGTCGAAAATTCGTCCGCATTTTAGACTTTTCAGTCTGTCACACATTCCAAGAGGCATGGCTGCCTGTTTCATCTTTTCTTATTTCCAGCTTCCATTCGATCTGTTCTTTCAGTTCACTGACATGCGAAATGATTCCCACAACGCCTCTTTCGCCTGCCAGTTCTTTTAATATCTGCACGGCACGCCCTCTCGCTTCCTCATCCAGAGAACCAAATCCTTCATCCACAAACATAGTATCCAGTGTAACTGCCCCTGCTGTATGCTGTACAATATCCGCAAGTCCCAACGCCATCGCAAGTGCCGCAAGAAAAGATTCACCGCCGGAGAGAGATTTTACATCCCGTACCGCATCGTTTACCAAATGGTATACATCCAGATCCAATCCTGCTTCTCCCTGACTTTTCAGATCTTTTAATTCCCGGCACTGAAGCAAAAATTCATTCCCCGTCATCTTCGCCAGACGCCTGTTCGCTGCCTGGATGATCTGCCGGAAAAACTGCCGCTGCACATATGTCTCAAAATCCAGTTTCGCACTTCCAAGAAGGGAACCATTTGCAGTACGGCTTAGATTTCCCAGCACTTCATATTCTTTTCTCAATGTCTGCAAAGATAGGAATAATGCTTGCAAGCGGACAAGCGCATTCTCATTTTTCTTTCGGCGTGCATATATATTTTTCATTTCTTTCTCCAGACGCTCGCCCGCATGCTCTGTTTCCCTAAGAGCCTCCTCCTGTTCTGTCACATCGACCCTTTCTTCGCCCTTTAATTGTTCTTCTAAAGTTTCAATTTTTGCCCTATAGGTCCTGACATCCATTTCATACTGCTGAACATGCTTGCTCTTTTCTTCCCAGGAAACAATCCATTTCTTTTCTTCTTCGTACGTTTCCCGGGATATATATTTCTGTCTCTCTAACTCTGCCTCATACGCACTTTCTTCTTCCGCCGCTCGTATCGTCAGCTCTTCTTTTAGCCTTATCTGCTCCTGTGTCTCTCCCTTTTTTTGCTCTCCCTGCCCTTTTAGCTGCTGCCAAGATTTCTCTGCCTGTTCTACAGCTTCCCGGCATCTTTTTTGTTCCTGCTTCAACTCTGTGAGACGGTTCTTGGTCGCTTCCTCGTCCTTTTCTTCTCCTAGCAGCGACTCTTCTGCTTCCAGACGGCTTTTCACTTCCTGAAATGCTTCATATATCTCCCGTCGTTTTTCCTCTGCCAGATCCCTTTCTTTTTTCGCCTGTTCCACTTGTTGCTGATCGGGCGCTTTCCCGAAAAGAACTGCCTTCTTAGGATGAGACAGGGAACCACATACAGGGCAAGGACTGCCTTCTTTTAACTGTGCCGCCAGCACGCCTGCCTGTTCTTTAAAAAACTGGCGATATACTCGATCATAATAGGCCGATTTTTCCTGGCATTTTTCCAAACAGTCTTCCATTTTATCTGCCTCTTGCCTGCATTGATCTTTTAGTTTCCTGATCCTTTCGTATCTAGGGAGAAGATCTGAAAGTCTTGCGATCTGTTCTGTCTGCTTTTTCTCCAGAGGATCGAACTGCCGACGCAGCCGCAGTGCTTCCTTGCCCAGTTCCTGTTCTTCTTTTTTCCATCTTTTCAGCCAGATCGTATTCTCCCGGATCTTCTCTTCTAAATTCTGCAGCTGCCGTACATCTTTGTTCCAGATTTCTTCTTTTTCTTGTACCTTCTTTGCGCGGGCGCCGCCTGCAGCCTGCTTTTTCCATTCTTCTATCTGCGCACTCTTTTCCTCCAGCTTAAGGAGCGCCTCTTTCTTGCCGGACAGCTGCGCAAACAATTGCTCTGTCTCCTTTTTCTTTTGCAGAAAAATCTGCAGTTCTGTCCGTTTCTGCTGTATCTTTCCTGCCTCTTCTTTTTTTAGTTCTTCTTGCTTTTTATCCCATGTACAGATTCTTTCCAGCAAATCAACTGCCGCCTGTTCATCCGGCAGTTTTTCTGCAAGAAGTACCTCCCATTTCTCCTGTATCTCAGAGACTTCACTAATCTCCCGTCCTGTCTCGGAACAAGGAAATTCCACCTGCTCCATCTCTCTTTTGCAGTTTCTCTCTCCTTCTTCCAGAGCTGTAAATTTCTGTCTGGCCTGTTCTTTTAATTCCTCCTGCATCTTTCTGTATACAGTCGTCTGAAACAGGCGGGAGAAAATCTGCTTCCTCTCTTTTGATCCTGCATGAAGAAGCTTTAAGAAATCCCCCTGTGCGATCATCGCCGTCTGTGTAAACTGTTCCGCGTCCATCCCTATGATCTCTTCTATTTTTTTGTCGATCTCCCTTTTTTTCCCCTGGAATTCTTCTCCTCCGGGCAAAAATAAAGCTACTTTCGCAGGCTCCTTTACAAGCCTGGACTGCCCGTCTGCCCGTTTTCTTTTGCCCGCACGGTAGTACTCCGGATTTCGGAGCACTGTATATTCCTGTCCTCTATAAGAAAAGACAAACTCCACATAGGTCGGCTCATTTTCCGACGCATACTGACTGCGCATCATCCCGCTCTCCCTGCTGCCTCCACTTGTCCTGTCATAAAGCGCATAGGTGATCCCGTCAAAAATCGTCGTCTTTCCTGCTCCGGTATCGCCTGCTATCAAAAATAATCCACCGGGGATCTGGGTAAAATCTATCGTCTCCTGCCCTGCATAAGAGCCAAATGCCGACAAGGTAAGTCTGACCGGCCGCATCTTATCTACCTCCTGCTGTTTCCGCTACTGTTTCTACTACTTTACGCTCTTCTTCAGATAATTCCCGTCCCTGCATTTCTCGGAAAAAATCTGCAAATACACATACGGGTGAACGCAAAATCACCTCTTCATTGTCAAATGCAAGCTTCTTTCTTATCCTGGCATTGTCAAGCCGTATCTCCAGAATGTGTGAAAACACTCTTTCCAACTGTTCTTTTGGTTTATACAGCTCTTTTTCATCCGTCAATGTAATGCTGACATAGTCTTCTATACAATCTTTTTCTTCTTTTTGCGCTGCTTCAAGAATCTCATCCAATTCTCCGCGGTATATGCGCACATCCCTTTTCGGATGTAATGGCAGCTTTTCTATCTTTACCGGCTGTCCTTTTTCTCCTAATTCCACCACATGGAGCGTCTTTTCATGTGACGCTTCACTAACCGAATACTTCAACAGTGTTCCGCAGTACCGGATATGTTCGTCTCCTACTGTCTGTGAACCATGAAGATGCCCCAACGCCACATAATCAAAGGCCTCTACAATATGGCTGTCCACATTGTCAATACCTCCTACTGAAAAAACCTCCGAATCACAGGTTACAGACTCCTGTCCTTTTCTTGTATAAAACTGGTGGGACACAAGAACATTTCTCCTGGAAAAGTCAATATGCTCCCTCTCTATCATCGCAAACACCGCCTCACTGTAAGTAGACAGTTCTTTTTCCGCAAACAGCTCTCTGACATATCCCGGTTTTAAAAATGGAAGCAGATAAAAATCTACTTCCCCAAATCCATCTATCAGACTCACCTTTTCCATATGCTCCCCTGGCTGCGCGGGAACCTGCCCCGCAATATAAATCTGCTGGTCTGCGAGGATCCTGCGGGCATAGTCAAGCCTCTTTGCCGAATCATGATTCCCGGAGATCAGCAAGACCGGCACTTTGGGACGCAGCGCCGCCAGTTCCGTCAAAAATGTATCAAAGATGGACACTGCCTCCGCAGACGGCGCCGCCTTGTCATAAATATCTCCTGAGATCACGACCGCGTCCGGACAGAGTTTTCCTGCATACTCCACAACCTCATTTAAAATATGCGTCTGGTCTTCTTTCAGAGAATACCCGTGGAGTGTCTTCCCAATATGCAGATCTGACAAATGAAAAAATCTCATACTTTCAGCCCCCTGTATCTATTGAAACAGGCAAATATTTCCTGTGCTCTCGGCATGGCCATCCCTGTAATACTGGAGCTATTTCCACACAAGCCTGCCAATGCATCCTTTTGTATCTTTTTCTCCAATTCTGCTACTACTTCCCGCATAGTTCTTTTCCCATCAAACAGATATTTCTGTGCATACCGCATACAGTACCCCAGCGCTGTCACCTGTTCACTGTCGGTGATCTGCTCTACATATCTTAGATCGATCGACTCCCGGTTTATCTGCACTGCCTCTTTTCCCAGCGTTTTCATCTTAATCCTCTCCTGCCCCTTCCATGCAGTGTTCGCTTTCGGGCATCTGGAGAACACTGGTACTTTCGCCTTTTCTTCCGGCACACTTAAGACCGGAAACTGCTCCGCTTCTTTTTTTGCTCTCTGCGTAATATCTTTTGGAATATAACGTTCCATCTGCACAATAGAGTCCGCGATATGAAAATATGCGCCGGAACTGCCTGCTACGATGATCGTCGAAATACCATATTCACTGTACAATTCCCGGATTCTCTCTATAAATGGTGTGATTGGTTCCATGTCACGATGGATCACTCTCTGCATAAGCTCATCTCGGATCATAAAATTCGTAGCGCTTGTATCTTCATCGATCAATAAAAGACGGCTCCCTGCCTCCATTGCTTCTACTACATTGGCCGCCTGCGAAGTACTGCCGCTGGCATCTTCTGTACAGAATCCCACGGTATCTTTCCCATTAGGCAGATCATTGATAAACATAGAAATATCTGTTTTCTCTATACTTCTGCCATCCTCCGCCCGTATTTTCGCAGCCGTGCTGTCGGTAATGACATACTCCCTTCCATCCCCTGCAATATGATCATACACTCCCAATTCAAGTGCTTTTAGAAGTGTAGATTTTCCATGGTAGCCGCCTCCTACGATAAGCGTGATCCCTTTTTTGATCCCCATTCCGATTATCGTTCCTTTGTGCGGCAGGTCAAAACTTACTTCCAGTTCTTTTGGAGACCGGAAAGCGATCCCATTCTTCATTGGTCTGTCAGAGACACCGGATTCCCTTGGCAGGATACTTCCATTGGCAATAAAAGCAATCAGCCCTCTTTTATCCAGCTGCTCTCGTATATACCGCTGATCCTCTGCCAGATCAGCAATTTCTTTAAGCCTGTCCTTGCGCAGATTCTTATAGTACAATGCTTTTTCTACGCAAACCGGAAGAAACTCGAACAAAATTTTGATCAATTCTCTTGCATTGATCGTTCTCCCATTTGCGGGAAATCCAATCTCCATGCGTACAGTCACATCTCCTGCCGTTCCGTCTATTTGACAGCAAGTACGTTCCAATATCTCCTGCCCTGGACGGCTTACAGAGATAAGACCGCTTTTCCCGGAACCTTTCGCCTTAAACGCAAACTGTCCGACCTGCCTTCCAAACTGCCTGATCAATTCATCCTGCAGCGCGATCCTCTGCCAATCTTTTTCATACAGCGCCTTTGGAAATGCTGCCATCCTTCCTTTCACAAACACACTGACCTTTGACGGCGACGCAAATGGATCTCCCTGTACATGATCAATAGATAATACATATCCCGGAAACTGGTATATCCCTTTTGTATCCTTATAAGCCGGATACCCTCTATGATCGATCTTATTTAATAGATTTCTTAAATCTGCCGCTGTCTGCATTTTTCTTTCTCCTTTCCGGCATCACTGTGATCAGGATACCCACACATATAACCAAACCGCCTGCAATAAAATTCCATGTCAACACTTCGTGCAGGATCAAAACTCCCAGCACCGCGGACGCCAGAGGCTGCATCGGATAAAACATAGAACAGGTGCTGGCATCCAAAAGCTGCAGGCCTTTATTCCAACAAGTATGCGCAACGGCCGTTCCAAATATCCCAAGATATATGCAGGCAAATGCCGCTTCCTTCGTAACCGTACTCTGAACAACGAACACGTTTTCCGCAGCAGCAGCCGGAATATTTAAGACCAGAGCAATGCACATGCCATATAATGCCGTCTGTACCGGATCATATTCCGATGAAATCTTACGTATAGCGATCGACGCCCCAGACCAGAACACCACAGAAAGCACAGAAAGTATCACACCCAACGTACTGATACCGCCGTCTCCTATTCCCAATATAATGTAAACGCCCACAAGGGAGATAAGAATACTTACTATATTCTTCTTCCGGATCTTTTCTTTTAATAAAATTGCTGCCAATATAGAAATCGTGATCGGATTCATTGCATTGATCAAAGAGGCGAGGGAACTGTTCAGCAAATTCGTACCTGCAAGCTGGCAGGCGATCGAGACAAAATATCCTACTGCCCCTACAACAAAAATATACTTCCAGTGTTCCTTCTTCACTGGTTTTCTACTGCCTTTTACTTTTAAAATAACGGCAAGACATATGACTGACACGAGATAGCGGCAAAGAGAAACCGTGATTGGTCCCATCTCTGCCAGGGCATATTTTGCTACTATGTAAATGCTTCCCCAACAAAAAAAGGTGATACATAAATATACATATCCTATTTTTCCTTTCATGTTAACTGTTTCCTTCTTTTTTCTCCATCCTGTTTCTTCATATCAGCGGCAGTCTCTTCTTCTGCGCCGATATGCTAAAGCTACTTTATCAATCATATACCTGTTTTTTTCTCTTTGCAAGTAAAAAACAGCTGCTCCAATCCAAACCGGGATCTTCCGGCCAGAAAGAAAACAGCTGTTTTCAGACTTCTTACTTTTTCTATAGAAACATAGCCATGACACTCACAAAAATGATCGATAATCCGTTGGATATCAGCATTGTACCAATCCCCAGAAGCGGCGCCGTCCGGCTCTTGATATATCCCGCCTCCGCTTCTGTCCTCGCCGCGCGCGCCGCCTGTTCTGTCAACAGCGCATTGACCGGAAAACCCATCATACAGTTCATAGTCAGGAGGATCCCCTGCTCCGGACGAAAATGAAAGACTCTTGCCCCCAATAAGCCGCAGAAAAGCAACATCAAGGAAGATATGAAAAACACCAGCAAAAGAGGCGGAAGAAACGCCAAAAGTTCCGACAGAGAATATCCCGCAAGTGTATTTGCCATCAATCCCATCAGACCAAGCAATAGAAGACCGTAAGAATCCGATTTGAACAAAGGCGCTTTATCTATAATTCCCAGACTGCCGAGGAGCAGTCCCAATAACAGCGCCGTCACATTTGGATTCAAATGCAGACCCGAGAGTACCGTCTGGTGCAAGAGATTATTGACAACCGTAACCACCATGATGATCGCCAGATAGTATGCCGTATTTTTGTATTTTCGCGGTATGCTGTCACAGAAAAGCTTTCTTTGGCGTTTTTCTTGTAAGGGCACTTGTTTTGCGTCAGGTACTTTTTTCCCGGCAGCACTTCCCTCTTGTGCTGCTATACTGTCAGCTGCCCTATATTCCAAAAGCAGCGCCTTCGTTTCCCGTTTGAGTGCCCAGGTCACCACCGGCACGGAAAAAATGCCCTGCAGCATAAAAATAAGCCAGGGAAATACGGACAAGGCAGGCGCCTTTTCCAGAACCAGTCTGGAAGCAATAGCGCAGGAAGCGCCGCCTCCGATCACAGACCCCGGAGCTGCAAGCGCAAACTCCTTTCCCAATACAGGCATAAGCACGACTCCGGACACCAAAACCATCACAAGCGCCGACGTCACGCACACAGCTGTCTCTTTCTTCCGCGCGGCAAGCATTTTCAGATCCACCATTGTCCCAGAATGTACGACCAGCACATTGTAAGCGATCGTTCCTACCGCGATCATATTTGCCGACAAGAGCATATCCCTTGGAAGTATGCCAGTTTCAAACCCCGTCATAAACAAGCTCCCATATATAAGGGGCATGGGAAGCAGAGATCTCGTCTTGCCCGCCACAGCAAAAGCCACAAACACGATCAAAAGAAATACAAGAAAACTTTTATCAAACGTCCATGTATAGTCTGCCATAAAAAACCACCGTCCCTTCTGTTTCTACTGTTAAGTATAAAGGAACGGTGACTTTTTTACTGTCATTCGTCTGACACAACGTCTATTCTATTTCTTTTTCAGCAAGAGCTCCCTTCCGGAAATACCGGGCTCCGTCATATTCTTCACATCCAATATGTCATTTAGCTCTGCTTCACTTAAAATCCCGTCTTTTAGCGTCAGTTCTCGGATGGAAATACCGGTCTTAAGCGCTTCCTTTGCTAAAGACGCCGCCTTTGCATATCCTATGTGCGGAGAAAGCGCAGTCACGATCCCCACACTGTTCTCTACCAGCTGTTTGCAGCGTTCTTTATTCGCAGTAATGCCTGACACACAATTATCTACGAATGTTTCCACTGCATAGGCAAGTGTGTCGATAGACTGGAACAGGCAATAGAACGTGATCGGTTCAAAAGCATTGAGTTCTAACTGTCCGGCTTCCGCAGCCATCGTGATGGTCATGTCGTTTCCAATGATATTAAAAGCAACCTGGTTGACAACCTCAGGGATGACCGGATTAACTTTCCCCGGCATGATCGAAGATCCATTTTGTTTAGCCGGAAGATTGATCTCCCCAAAGCCACAGCGTGGTCCGGAGGACATCAGACGGAAATCATTGGCTATTTTGGAAAGCGTTACCGCACACGCTTTTACTGCACCTGACACAGACACAAAAGGATCCAGATTCTGTGTCGCGTCGATCAGATCGTATGCCTGTACCAGATCCATCCCTGTGATCTCGGCAAGATTTGGTACGATCCTGCGCAGGTATTTTTCGTCTGCATTGATCCCTGTTCCGATCGCCGTTCCTCCCATATTCAATGTCTTCATCTCTTCCTGGGCTATCTCCATACGATTGATATCTCTGCGGATAGCAGCAGAATATGCCTTAAATTCCTGCCCTAAACGGATCGGCACTGCATCCTGCATCTGTGTCCGTCCCATCTTTATGATTCCGTCAAATTCTTCTGCCTTTTCGCAAAAAGCCTTATAAAGACGTTCTAATTCCTTTTTTGCGTTTTTCAGCAGCTTCAAAGATGTGATCTTTCCTGCTGTGGGAATAACATCATTCGTAGACTGCCCACAGTTTACATGATCATTTGGATGAACGATCGAATAATCGCCTTTCTCTCCGCCAAGCAGCTCGATCGCCCGATTTGCGATCACTTCGTTTGCATTCATATTGATCGATGTTCCCGCGCCTCCCTGGATAGGATCAACAATAAATTCATCATGTAATTTTCCTTCTATGATCTCATCGCACGCCTTCACGATCGCGTCAGCGATCTTTTTCTCCAGCAGCCCCACTTCACAGTTTGTGATCGCCGCCGCCTTTTTGATCTGCGCCAGGCTATTAATGATCTCCGGATGCATGGACAGTCCCGTGATCCTGAAATTCTCCGCCGCCCGCAGGGACTGCACCCCATAATATACATCTTCCGGTATTTCCTTTGTACCTATTGAATCCTTCTCTGTACGCCATTCCATTCCATTTTCTATCTTCTTTTCGACCATAACCTATCCTCTCCTGATTTTTCCCGGAATTACTGCCGGAATTGGTAATTTATTCTTTTCCTTACAGCCACATTATAGAACAGTCTATCTTTATAATCAATTACATATATTTATATAAATATTATAATCATATATTTATACAGCTGTATTTCTACATATTTAAAGGGATATCGGCTGATCTGTCTTTTACCTTCCTGACCAGTCAATATCCCTTTTCTTCTATCTTTTTTACATCTCTTTGCTATATCTTTTTACTTTATCTCTTACGCTTCCGCACTGTCCTATTCATCTTCTATTTCGATTTCATAGTCATCCTCAAACGGCTGTACCCATTTTTCTGAATCTGTGTATGGAACGAGCGGCAGCAGCAAATAAGACGGATGATTATTGTCACGATAGATCTTATAAGATGTCGTTGTATTTGTAGGAATGACATTCATATTTCCTACTTTTCCCGTCCAGGACTCTGTATGGCATGCATTCGGGCACTGACTTGTGATCTCCAGTTCCAGCCAATGTCCTGCCGGGATCACCATAGAAGTCGGATTCATCTCGATGACATATTCGCGGATCTCTCCCGGTGTAACCGGAATAGATACACTGTTATCGTGTACCGGGCGTCCGATCTGACTCTTTTCTTCATCCATTGGATGAGAAGCACGCAGAGCGCCGTAACGAAGAAGCGGCATTCTCGTACCGTCAGGCAGCACGTCAAACAAGCTGCATACAAAATTTGCATCTTCCGCGTCGATAGACGCCCACAAATGAAGTTCGATCGGTCCTGTGATTTCCTTTGCTTGTGGGAACCTAGAAGATTTATATATGATCTTATTGACCTCTGTGGAGATCGACGGCGGCAGATGGGTAAATCCATCCGGCGGCAGATCTTTATCCGGTTCTCTGTCCCAACGCAGACGGTTGAAGGAACGCAGATACATCTTCTTCCATTCTGTTCTTGCCAGAGGCCATTCGTCCTCATAACGTGTGCCGGCATTGAGAACACTGAATTTATATTTAGGTTCATCCATGATCCCTGTATCCACGCCTTTGAGCCAATGATCGTACCACCTCAAGCATTCTTCATTCAGTGCGCGGTACGGCAATTCCAGTCCATCATATCCTTCCAATACTCCCAGACGCTTCGGCACATCCAGTCGGTCGTCATTCATAGCTGAAAAGATCGGCGGACTCCATCTTCCAAGCGGTGACCATGCGCAGTGCAGATATACCGGTACCTTTACCTTATCATACATCTGATTTGCAGAACGCTGCTTCCAATACTCATCATCCAGCGGATGGAGCAGGTAGTCCAGATAGAATGTATGATATGTAGGCGGCCACGTGGTCAAGATCTTCGTAAAATAAGAATTGACCGCGATATCTGGATCTTTCAGACGTTCTTCCATCATCTCTTTTGTCTTTTCCTCACCATACATCTTCAGCGTCCACGGCACAGGCTTATTAGACGGACAAAGTTCCCAGTATATGCTCATGTAGGTAGAGGGAACACCTCCGTAATATCCATGCTGATAGTAATCGTCCACAAACGAGCACGGCATGATACATTTCAAATGTGGCGGCTGCTGTGCTGCCGCAAGAATTTGACAGATACCAAAGTAGGAGTAGCCGACCATGCCCACATTGCTGTCGCACCAGTCCTGTACTGCCGCCCATTCGATCAAGTCATAAATGTCTTTGTGTTCCTGCGGATTATAAACACCGTAGAATTCTCCTTCACTCTTGCCGATCCCTCTTGGATCCGGAATGATATATGCATATCCGCGTTTCACAAAATACTCTATATCTCCTGCCTCCAGGCTATGATCAAAAAGTAAAGACTCCGGCGGGATCGCTCCACGTTTGATCCCCTGCATTTCTTTACTGTAAGCCGACCAACTTACCAAAGCCGGAACCGGGCCTGCTCCTTTGGGCAGATATACATCTACGCAAAGGCGGACTCCGTCTCTAAGTGTCATCCACACGTCAGAATGTACTTCCACTTCATACTTTGGACGAGAGAGCTTATCAAGATTCTTCACGTATCTTTTGTCCCAATAATTAGGCAGCGTATCAATGCCCAGAACTTCTGTCAATCTTTTTTTCATTTACGTTTACCTCCTTGTTTATTCTATTGTCATCATAAAAGAAATAGGTGTGCAGCGTTGTCACATACACACCATTTTCAAAATTTATTTTTCTATTTCACACTGCTTCCTGTTTATTTTACAGCCTTTACTCCCAGCTGTTCTTTGGCAGCCTCTTCTAATTTTTCCCATGGCTCATATGTTTCTTTCATTCGTTTGAAGATATCATACCCATCTTTTTTCTGCACATAACTTCTTCGTGCCAGTGTATAAACGATCGCCACTGCGTAATAGCAGATCATCATGATCCAATTGTGCGGCGCCATCTGGAACAACACATAATATCCAAGGACTACTGACATGACAGCAGCTGCCGCCGTCAAAATACAGTTGAGGACATGAGGCGTCTTAATATAAGCTGCTTTGTACGCATTCGGATAATATTTTGGCAGCATGAAGACACTTAAAAATGTGATCGGTAAAAGGAGCAGTCCTGGGATCGTCGTTACTTTTACCACGTCATCCAGATTGAAACCGCCAATGATCATCGCCATTGCCAAAATAGAATTCAGCCACAGTGACCATGCCGGCGCTCCATGTTTGTTGTTCTCGCAAATTTTCTGCGGGAATAGACCGTCTCTGGCAGCCGCAAAGTTGATACGAGAGAACATCATCATAGCGGAGTTGATACTCGTCACGATCGCCAGCAGGGCGCCTCCTGCGATAAAGAATATCCATACTGCCGGACTCATGAATTTATCTGCCACCGTCGCCAGGTTATCGATCTCGTAGAAGTTCGGTTCCACACCGACTGTTATGTAAGCGATCAGCGCATATACGACTGCTACTACCAATGTACTTACCAGATAAGCGATCGGCACGTTCTTTCCCGGATTCTCAATTTCCTCCGCAGAGTAGTACAATACGTTCGCCCCGATCAAACTGCCGTGCATGATTCCCATAGCTGCCCACAAAGCGCTCAGCTGTACCGTAGACGTGATCACTTCTCCTAGAGATACGACCGTCGCTCCCCAGCCGCCTAAGATATACACAGCAAGCGCTACTAAAAGCACTGCCACGCAAATATCCTGGACGGTAGAAGAAATCTTAATCCCATAGCAGGAAATGATGGTGAAAAGGACAATACAGGCACATGCCGCCAGCCATTCAGGACACGCCGGGACCAACATACAGAAATAGGTAGAAAAAGTCAGCGCCATTGTGCCGATCTTCAAAACTCCCACAGCCAATTCATTGAAAGCGTCCCAAGTTCCCATGACCGGATGTACCATACGGGTCAGATACATGTAAGAACCACCATTTGCCGGAAGAGCAGAAACAAGGAGCATTTCCGGGATACTGCGTAGGAATACGAACAGCGCCGCGCAAATGAATCCAATAACAATGCCATTCCCACCGACAATCTTGATGGCGATCGGTGTCGATGCAAATACGCTGGCACCAATAATACTTCCAACCCCCATCAGAATACATGACATGAGTTTCATTTTCTGTTTTTTCATCCCATTACCTCTTTTCTGTCAGATTTTTTATGGCATTATTATAAATATTTTAAAAACCCCCTTCTGTCACTCAAGTTACATTTTCACTACTTTGCATAATTTTATTTTTTATCTTTCATTTTTTCTGTGCATTTTATAATAGCATTATCTCAGAAAGATTACATAAATTGTAATTTTTCTTTAATTCTGTATTCTTTTGTGATAGAATTTTATAAATTATACCTTATCAGGCGTCCCCTATAAAGCATGTATTGCGCGGATACCCGGATGGGTATATCTTATCAGGCAAATCATGCCGATAAGTATTGCTAGAACTATTGATCATCTAGAAAGGAAGGATAACATGGCAACAACTCAAAACTCACTCAAATTGAATGAACTTTCTAAAGAACAGCAGGAAATTTTCCCTATCCTAAAATCTACTGCCCTTTTCCGAGAGCTCACTATGCACCAGCTGATCGAACTGGCCTCCCACTGTAAGGTCCTCGCAAAAAAGAAAGGGGAAGCGATCTATTATATCGGCGACAGTTCCGCCCACCTTTATATCATCCAGTCGGGATATGTTATGGAGTCGGTTTTCTATGGAAGCAGCGCAGATGTGATCGTGAAAGTACGAAATGATGGGGAATATTTCGGTGAAATGGGAATGCTTTGCGATAAACCCTATCCCAACACGGCTCTGGCACTGGAAGACTGCCGTTTGATCTCGCTTCCCAAAACTTGGTTCTTAAAAACCGTCTGGGACAACGCTTCTGTTTGCCGTGTCATCATCCAGGAATTGATCGACCGCCTCCTAAATTCCGCGCAGCATATGGTCAACGCCATGTATCTGGATGCTCCGGGACGTCTGGCCTCCATCATCGTCAATCTGACGACCAACAGCAGCCAAAAGAATATGACGATCCGCATCACCCAGAGCTCCCTTGCAGCTTCTTCCGGTATGGCACGCCAGACTGCCGCCAAGATTTTAGGAAACTGGCGCAAAGAAAATATTATCCAGACCGAACGCGGACATTTAAAAGTCCTAGATTTCAACCGCCTTCTGGATATTATTTTGGACAGCGAACTGAATATCTGATTTTATTTTTTCAGAAATTTTTCTCTTGTGTCACATTATAGACAGACTTTATATACTATTTTCCGATATACTGGGTTTATCAAAACATAGGAGGTACGATTATGAACCAAGAACAATTCTATGAAGAGACCGGTCTGGAAAAAGTTCCTGTATATTGGGACAGACGTTACACCAAAAATCTTGATAAACTCTCCAAACCGGTCTATACCGTAAAACTAGAAGAAAACGTAGAAGTCATCCTGCGAGACGGAACAAAAACATATGTAGACGTATACCATCCGGCAGAGATAGAAAAAGCGCCTTCTCTCATTGCATATTCCGCCTACGGCAAGAAAATGCAGCGCATGCGCCACGGCTCTTTGCCGGGAACATCCAACTATTTTGACCATAGTCTGGAAGCTGGCGATATTGATTTCTTTGTACAAAGGGGATATACCTATATCATTCCCGACGGACGCGGTATCGGACGCAGCGAAGGCGAATACCTGGGCGTATATAATCCGCAGGAACAGGAAGATGTTTATGACTATGTAGAATGGGCAGGTACAGAATGTCCATGGAGTACCGAAAAAGTAGCCCTAGCCGGTTATTCTTATTTTGGCATCATCCAGGCGCTTACCGCTGCTTTGCAGCCTCCGCATCTAGTATGTATCATGCCTCTTAGCTATACGGATGATTATTACCAGCACGGCTATTACGGCGGTGTCGCAGATACGTATATGAACATGTATTGGGAACTGTGTCCGGCAAATAATCCTGTTACCTGGACCAGCAAAATGATGTCTGAAGAAGAAATGAAAGAACGGATTGAAGAAGTACAAAAAGATCCAGATATTGCCATCAACACATATTTCAACAAAATGTTCAACGTATGGCCTCCAAAATATCATACTTTCTATTTGGACTACCTGCTGCATCCACAAGAAGATGATTTCTGGCGCCCACGTTCTATGAAATATAAGTATGACAAAATCAAGGTGCCTGTATACTTTAAGTGCGGATGGGCTCCTAACGGACGTTGGTCAGCTCCTGTATTTAATGCCATGAACTCCAAAGAACTAAACGTATACAAACGCTGCGGCGTCATGGAAGGATATAATGGCATGGAACTGCCTTATCGCTTCATGAACGAGGAACAACTTCGCTGGTATGATTACTGGATGAAAGGTATCGATACCGGTATTGTAGACGAACCTCCGATGAAATTAAATATTATCGGACGTGGTTATCGTTACGAACACGAATATCCACTGGCAAGAACACACTGGAAAAAACTTTATCTGCATACATTCGGCAACCTGCGCTGGGAACCTGTCGTGGAAGGCAGTCTGCCGCCAGACAGTTTTACACACCGTCCTCCTCACATTACTACAGAGGTGGAAAAACTGACTTACCGTACAGACCGCTTCAACCGTCCGACAGAATTCACCGGACCGATCGAGCTCCATCTATGGGCAGCAATCGACAGCAGCGACGCCAACTTCATCGTAAAACTGCATCAGATCACCCCCGGCGGAACCCGCCTTCCTGTATGCCGCACCGGATCTCTGAAAGCAAGTTATCCGCTTGATAAAGAAAAGAGTCAGATCGGCCGCCCGGTACATGACTATACAAAGAGAATCCCTGTGACCCCAGGCGAAATCCGCGAGTACGTTATCGAGATCAATCCGATTGGTATGGTATTCCCGGCAGGCTCTGCGATTGAACTGGAAATCAAAGCCATGGACAACTTCGAGCCTCAATCCGGTGCATGGCAGGCTAAAATGGATCACCTTGGACCAATCCCAAGCGCAAATACGATCAATTACAAGATTTATCGCGACAAGGATTACCCTTCCTACATATTGATGCCTTATATTCCCGAAACGCCAGGAGAACTCTGGCTGCAGCCTATCGTGGACGATGATATCGTCGTCGGAGGAAGCGGAAAAGGCAGCACTCACTAACTTTCTTACAGAAAAAAGGAGCTGTATATGTACAGCTCCCTTTTTCTGTATTTCTCTACACTTCAAAAAGCAGATCTCCATAAGACGGCATAGGCCACGCTTCTTTATCAACGATCATCTCCAGTTTATCCACCGGTGTACGCAGATTTTCCATAGCAGGAACAACCGTATAATAGAAAAATTTTGCTTCTTCCGGTCCTTCTTCTTTTTCCCCGGCTTCTCGGACCACATTCTCCAGTCCTCTCAGCGCTTCTCTTGTCTCTTTTAAAAGTTCCGACACTTCTTTCAGACAATCTAACTGCACGCTTGCGTCCGCTCCCGCCGCTGTCACTGCATTAACCGTATCTGCCAGTTCCTTCGTATATTTCATGACCGCGGGAATAAACTGCTTTCTTGCCATGTCGATCATAGTACGCGCTTCGATATTGATTGCCTTTGCGTAAGATTCGTACTGGATCTCCGCCCGGGACTCTAATTCTGCCTTTGTAAACACGCCAAACTTCTCAAACAAAGCGACTGCTTTATCAGAGACCATAGCCGGGATCGCCTCAACCATAGAACGGATATTATGCAGGCCTCTCTTTTCCGCTTCTTCCACCCACGCTTCAGAATAACCGTCCCCATTAAAGATAATCCTCTGATTCTCTGTCGCATATTTCTTGATCAAATCATGTACCGCAAGTTGGAAATCTTCTGCCTGTTCCAACTCATCACAGGCTTCGGAAAACGCCTCTGCGACAATTGTGTTCAATACAATATTAGAAGAAGCGATAGAATCCCTTGAACCAACCATGCGGAATTCAAATTTATTTCCTGTAAAAGCAAACGGAGACGTACGGTTTCTATCTGTAGCATCCTTTACCAATTCCGGCAATGTCCTAACTCCTGTTTCCAGCCTCTCACCTTTTATGCTATGTGTTGCCTCTCCCGTACTGATCAGCTGATCTATGACATCTTCTAACTGTTCTCCAAGAAAAACAGAAATAATCGCCGGAGGTGCTTCATTTGCTCCCAGCCTGTGATCATTCCCCGGATCCGCCGCAGATTCACGCAGCAGGTCTGCATGTCGGTTTACCGCTTTTAAAATGCAGGTCAAGATCAGCAGAAATTGGATGTTTTCATGGGGTGTCTTCCCAGGATCCAACATATTAATACCGTCATCTGTTATGATCGACCAGTTATTATGTTTTCCCGAGCCGTTCACCCCTGCAAAAGGCTTCTCATGAAGTAGACACTTCATTCCGTGCTGGCTTGCCACACGTTTTAACGTCTGCATAACGATCTGATTGTGATCTACCGCAATATTTGCCTCTGTATAGATCGGAGCCAATTCGTGCTGCGCCGGCGCCACTTCATTATGCTGTGTCTTAGAAGATACGCCTACTTTCCACAGTTCAATATTCACATCCCGCATAAATGAAGCGATCCGCTGACGTATAGTACCAAAATAATGATCGTCCAACTCCTGCCCTTTAGGCGGCATAGCTCCAAACAAGGTACGTCCTGTATAGATCAAATCTTTTCTCTGGAGAAATTTCTTCGCATTTACCAAAAAATATTCCTGCTCCGCCCCTACAGACGGTGTCACTTTCTTGGACGTCGTATTTCCAAAAAGTCTAAGAAGCCTTAATGCCTGCCCATTGATTGCTTCCATAGAACGCAGAAGCGGCGTCTTCTGATCCAGTGCTTCTCCTGTATAAGAACAAAATGCCGTTGGAATACAAAGAGTAGCTCCTGCGGCATCCTGTCTGACGAATGCCGGAGAGGTACAATCCCATGCTGTATAGCCTCTGGCTTCAAATGTAGCCCTCAGCCCTCCTGAAGGAAAAGAAGAAGCATCTGGTTCCCCTTTGATCAACTCTTTACCAGAGAAACTCATTAAGATCTTCCCGCTGGGAAGAGGTGCGGAAATAAAAGAATCATGCTTTTCCGCCGTCACACCCGTCAGCGGCAAAAACCAATGCGTATAGTGTGTCGCGCCCTTTTCTATTGCCCATTCTTTCATTTCGTGCGCGATTACATCCGCTGTCTCAAGATCTAATTCTTTTCCCTCTTGAATCGTATTCTTCAGATTCTTGTAAACTTTTTTAGGCAGCCGTTCCTGCATCACAGTATCATTAAATACATTTTCTCCAAAAATGTCGGCTACATTGAACTTTTCTGTGTTCATAGTTTTTCCCTTTCTCCATGTTTTTTCACAACAAAGCAGAAAAAAGGGCACTCCAACCATGCTGGAACGCCCCTGTCACATCTGCGTATGTTAGTATAACGCAAGCGCCGAAAAAAGGCAAGTAAATCTTTCGTTTTTTGACACTATTTTCTTCCCGCTCTGGCATTACGCCTTTCCTACAGAACCGAATAATTCCATCTTCTCTTTCACTGTCTGCATAATTGCCTCTGTACCAGGCTTCAGTAATTTTCTCGGGTCAAAACCTTTGCCCTCCAGATCTTTTCCTGCCTCTACATATTTCCTTGTAGCTGCCGCAAAAGACAGCTGACATTCTGTATTTACATTGATCTTTGCGACGCCAAGCCCGATTGCTTTCTTAATCATATCTTCCGGTATCCCTGTACCGCCATGAAGAACCAGAGGCATATCCCCTGTCAGCTGCTGGATCGCGTCCAGAGTATCAAAGCTTAATCCTTCCCAATTCTCTGGGTATTTTCCATGAATGTTCCCTATTCCCGCAGCCAGAAAATCGATTCCCAGGTCTGCGATCATTTTACATTCCTGCGGATCAGCACATTCACCTCTGCCAATCACACCGTCTTCCTCTCCGCCGATAGAACCAACCTCTGCTTCAATAGACATATGATTTTCGTGCGCGATCTTAACAAGTTCTTTCGTCTTTTCTACATTTTCTTCGATTGGATAGTGAGAACCGTCAAACATAATAGATGAGAAGCCTGCTTCTACACATTTCATACATCCTTCATAGCTGCCGTGATCTAAGTGCAGCGCTACCGGAACTGTGATGCCCAGTTCTTCTATCATTCCATTTACCATTCCAACCACTGTCTTATAGCCTGTCATATATTTACCTGCACCCTCTGAAACCCCCAGGATAACCGGTGAGTTACATTCCTGTGCTGTCAGCAGGATAGCTTTTGTCCACTCCAGATTATTAATGTTAAACTGTCCTACTGCATAATGTCCTGCTTTTGCTTTCTGAAGCATTTCTGTTGCTGATACTAACATATTCTCTTCCTCCAATTCTGTCTTTACTCCTATTAACGGGCTGACAATAAGTTTTAAATCTGTTCTCATTATATCCCATCATACTCTAAAAAACAATCCATAAATCCAGGGCATAAAAAAGACATTAAAAATCTTGCAAATAAAAAAATAAAAAGCAAAAAAGTTCTTGCATAATCCAGAAGTTTATAGTATAATAAAATTCGCTTGTGAAAGATTGATTCATTTTCACACAGCTAAAATTTCATATGGCTCCATGGTCAAGCGGTTAAGACGCTAGCCTCTCACGCTGGAATCAGGGGTTCGATTCCCCTTGGAGTCACTTTTCATACATGCCAAAAAGCTGTCAACCACACGGTTTTTTGGCATTTTCTTTTTTCTTTAAAATTCTAAGGTAATCAAAAAGGTAATCAAATATGAAATAGGAGCAGCGATTTTTCTGCATGGTTGCCAATCCATATCATGGAATGCATGCTGTTCTTTCGCGCTCCCATTTTCCCTGAATATTTAAGACTCCTGGCAGATCACTGTGCATCCACAGATAAATTGGAGACCATGTTGTCCCTCACCATGATCTGCAGCCCTTGCTTTTTATTTTTCACAATAACTTTATCGTGTTCGCCGCCAAACTCCCCGTCCAAAGTCCAGGGAATCTCTTCAAGCGACTCAAACTGTACATTGCCTGACTTGAAAGAATACATATGTTTTGAATCTATCTGTTTAATAAGAAGAGACGCTACAATCTCATTTAGTTCTATCGGATTCTTAGGCATCTTGATCAGTGTAACTTCAAATTCTCCGTCATCAAAAACAATATCACGCCCTACAATTCCTTTGAATCCTCCTACAGAGCGTGAATTCGTCACCATTCCGAAGATGAATTCATCTTCTATCACTCCGTCTTCATATGTCACCTTGATCTGATAAGAAGGAATATTAAACAGCCTTTTTGCTCCTTCCAGCACGTAGGCAAGATGTCCCAGCACATTCTTCATACTCTGTTTCGTCTCATAAGAAACATCCGTAAACAGACCGAATGCCGCAATATAGATGAAATAATCGTCATTAAACACACCCACATCACATGAAAAAGGCACACCATTCACCGCTGTATCTGCCGCTTCTAATATATTTCTTGATATATGAAGGCTATTGGCAAAATCATTTGTCGTCCCCGTCGGGATATACCCTATAGGTACCTGCTTTTCTCGGAATAACATTCCTGTTACCACTTCGTCTAAAGTTCCATCCCCTCCGCTGCATACGACAAGGTCATATTCTTCTTCATAACTTTTCATCTTTGCCAAAGCATCATGATACCTCTGCGTAGGATAGACAGTGACTTCATACCCTCCCTTTACAAAAATATCTAACACATCTGATAGCTTGGGCTTTAGAAGTCCTGTGCCCGCATTTGGATTATAGATAAATAACATTTTCTTCATCCCTGTATCCCTCCCGTCTGTCTTTTTTATTATAAAAGAGGCTGTACAAAAGTACAACCTCCTTTTACTTTCCTGTATTATAAACTGCTTATTGTTTCACTTTGGTAAAAAATGTTTTGATTCCTTCAGCAGCTTTTTTTTCATCATCACCTTCTGTTACAACTGTAAGTTCTTCCCCTTCTGCAAGACTCAGACTCATCATTCCCATAATACTCTTTGCATTGATCTTCTTGCCATTTACCATAATATGTATCTGACTTACGTACTGGCTTGCCTCCTGTACCAACAATGCAATCGGTCTCCCGTCAAGACCTTTGCTGTGCCTTACTACGACTGGTGTTTTAATCATAATAATCCTCCTTGTTCTTGCCTTACCTTTTCTGCCAGTTCGCTTAATTTTCTAAGCCTGTGATTCACCCCTGATTTTCCGACAGGGGGAGACAGGAGCTCTCCCAACTCCTTCAACGTTGCATCCGGATATGTAAGGCGGGCAAGTGCAACCTCTTCTAATCCTTCAGACAACTTTTCAAAACCGATCGTCTCCTTAAGATATGTAATATCTTCCGCTTGCTTTACTGCGGCAGATACGGTTTTGTTGATATTGGCAGTTTCACAATTTACCTTCCGATTTACAGAGTTTCTCATCTCTTTGAGTATTCGGACATTTTCCAGTTCCATCAAAGCGACATGCGCCTCCATAATATTCAGGATATCTACTATCTGTGCCCCTTCTTTCAGATATACGATATAGGATTTCTTGCGGCGGACGATCTTAGCATCCATAGAGAAACCACATATCAATTCCCGAAGCTTCTGTGCCATCTTCTCCGAAGGACATACCATTTCCAAATGATAAGATTTCTCCGGATCACTCATAGAGCCTGCTGCCAAAAACGCGCCTCTGATATATGCACGCCTGCAACATATCTGCTTTACGACAAGAGGATTGACCGATTGGATCTCTTCTAGTCCCAAATGACTCTCATCCAGCATTTTTGCCGCTTGGAGAATACGCAGTGCTTCTTCATGACGTTTTACAATAACAGAATATGAAACACTGTGTTTCACAATATTTCTTCGGATAGAGATATCAGTCTTTATATTAAATGTTTTTTCTATTAATGTAAAGACCTTTCTTGCAACAACTAGATTTTCCGTATGGATTTTTATACTGTACTGATTGAAACCATTGACGACAACCGTCCCGCATAATTCTAATATAGCCGCAATTTCTGCTATCTGGCAGTGCCTCGCCGTACTAATTTTCTTTCCAATCTCGTCCTTCACCTTACCAGAAAATGACATCTTTATTTCCTCTTTCTCAAAGCATCTTTTTCAATATCCCTATGCTCGATCCGAATCCCATAATTCTCCTCCGGCTCAAGTATATGGTACAGTGCGTTCGCAAGCGTCACGCTGCGGTGTTTTCCTCCTGTACAGCCAATTGCCACAACAAGTTGATTTTTCCCCTCCAAGATATAATTGGGTATCAAAAACTCCATCATATCTTTTAATTTTGCCAGAAAAATCCTTCCTTTGTCATTTTCCATCACATAGTCCTGCACTTCCGGATCATTTCCGGTCTTGGCTTTTAGTTCTTCTATATAATATGGATTTGGCAAAAACCTGACGTCAAACACAAGATCTGCATCCTGCGGAACCCCGTATTTAAAACCAAAAGACATAATCGTAATATACAGATTTTTGAAGTTTTTCCCTTCCACAAATATTTTTTCCAATTCAAGACGCAGTTCCCGGGTAAGCATCTTACTTGTATCCAGTATATACGTCGCCTTCATTTTTAAGAACGCGATTTTTTCACGTTCCCTTGCGATTCCCTTATCTATCCTGCCGGAACCGCTCAAAGGATGCTGCCTTCTCGTCTCTTTATACCGCTTCACAAGAACGTCGTCTTTCGCGTCTAAAAAAAGAATCTCATATTTGATCCCCATTCCGTCAATCTGCCGCAGACTTTCTTCCAGACCCAAGAAATCCTGTCCCCCTCTGATATCGATCCCCAAAGCGGTTTTTCGTATCTTTGTGTCAGGCTCGGCAAGCATCTCTGCAAATTTTTTCATCAACAGTATGGGGAGATTGTCTACGCAGAAATACCCCATATCTTCCAGCATTTTTAATGCCGTTGATTTTCCTGCCCCCGACATCCCTGTTACGATCACAAATCGCATTTTTAAAACTCTCCTATCCTCTTTACTTCCGGCTCCAGACGTACACCGGAACTTTTCTCCACTCGTTCGATCACCTGCTCCATCAGTTCTGTCACCTCAGCCGCCGTCGCGCTGCCTCTGTTGATCACAAAACCACAGTGCTTCTCTGACACCTGCGCATCTCCGACTCTAAAACCTCTAAGCCCCGCTTCTTCGATCAGTTTTCCTGCAAAATACCCTTCAGGGCGCTTAAAAGTGCTTCCCGCGCTTCCATATTCCAAAGGCTGCTTTGTGATCCGCTTTGTCTTTAACTCTTCCATCTTAAGCCGTATCTCTTCTTTATCACCTGGTTCTAATTCCAATACGGCGCTTAGAACAAGATATCCATTCTTCGAAAAAGTGCTGGTACGATATCCCATATCCATCTGCTCAATGGACAGGGAAAGACTATGCCCCTCTTGATCCAGTACCTTCGCGCTTTTCAATACTTGTTTCATTTCCCCGCCATAGGCTCCTGCATTCATCATCAGAGCACCGCCTAATGTTCCTGGAATACCAGAAGCAAATTCAAAACCTGTCAGCCCTGCTTCCAAGGCTTTCGCCGCTATTTTCGACAAAAGTGCTCCTGCCTGTGCATACACTTGTTTACCACTTGTTTCCACACCATTCATTCTTTTGAATATTTGAAGCACAACTCCCCGATAGCCCTTGTCTCCTACGAGAAGATTACTGCCGTTTCCCATGATATAAAAAGGAATCTTATACTGTCTGCACAGCAGAAGTACTCTCTCGATTTCTTCTTCTCCTGTCGGTGTAATAAAATAGTCTGCCGGTCCGCCGATCTTAAAAGTTGTATGTCGGCTCATCGGCTCATCTTTAAGTACATTTTCTATTCCGGTTATATTACATAATTCTTTATAAAAATCCATTTTTCGCTCCATTTCATATATCTTTTCCTTTTCATCATACAACAACCTTCTCTTAAAGTAAAGGCAGCTGTTCTCTTCTTACGCTCCTCCCTGCCGGCCCCTAAGATGTCG
>NZ_JBBKBE010000013.1:0-71786 GCF_037890075.1 Mediterraneibacter sp. ICN-202921
CAAAATCTTTCTTACAGTAATTTTATAAGATATTTTTGCAATTATCAAGATATATCACAAAAAATGAAATAAAAATTGTGATATATATTGAAATATATTTTAAAATATGATATAAATTAATAAAATAAATCACAAAGGAAGGAGAAAAAAGATGAATACACAGGAGAGGATGAACAATTTCCTGGGAAAGATTGCAACGTTTTTTAATACACAGCCGCATATATCTGCAATCAAAGACGGGATAGTTACAGTGACACCATTTACCATTATAGGAGGAATTGCTTTGGTCATAGCCAATCCGCCTATACCAGAGAATATGGATATGACGTCGTTTATGGGGACAATTTTGGGGGGATGGAAAAAAATAGCGGAAGCGTTGTCAGAGTATACAGCTTTGGCCAATAGTCTTACTCTGGGCATATTATCCGTATATCTTACATTTACGATCGCCTATCTTCTGGCCGGGAAAAGAAAGTTAAATCAATTAACTACAAGTATAGGGGCATTGATGGTATTTTTTGCGATCGCTGCGCCTGTTACAGGTTTTGACGGAACGAATGCGATCCCCGTCTCTTATCTGGACGCAAAAGGAATGTTTACGGCGATTTTGGTAGCATGTGTTACCGTGGAGATTACCAATTTTCTAATGAAAAAGAATATTCATATTAAACTGCCGGAAGCAGTGCCGCCTATGGTAGCTGCGCCTTTTGAAGCGCTGATCCCATTTGTAGCCAATCTAGTTTTATTTATGGGAATCGACGCAATATGTCAGAATGTATTTAAGATGCAGATACCGGCTTTGATCATGCAGATTTTTTCACCGCTTGTAGCAACATCAGATACATTATGGGCTGCTATACTGTATGCGTTTTTGATCAATGCATTTTGGTTTTTGGGACTTCATGGCAGCAATATCGTCGGCGCTATCATCAATCCGTTCCTTCTTATTAATTTAACAGCCAATGCAGAAGCTATGAGCGCCGGTAAGGAACTGCCGCATGTATTGGTCCAGAACTGGAATATATTGGCGGTTAATTTTGGGGGCTGCGGAGCAACATTAGCGATTGTGATCGCCTGCCTGCTTGTCGCAAAATCAAAATATATTCGGTCGATTACAAAAATAGGAGGTTTGCCAACGATTTTTAATATAAGTGAACCGGTAACATTTGGTATGCCGTTAATGTTGAATTCTTATCTTATGCTGCCGATTCTTTTGGTACCTACGTTAAACAGTGCGGTGACCTATTTGTGTATGAGCTGGAATGTGATTGGGCGGGCGTTTGTTCCGGTGCCATGGACACTGCCGGGGCCTATAGCGGCATTTTTGGCAACGTTAGATTGGAAGGCGGCTGTTTTATGGATACTTTTAGTCATAGTAGATATTCTGATCTATATACCATTTATTAAAATGTATGATAGGACAAAGCTGAAAGAAGAAAAGGGAGAAGCGCAGGAAGTGTAAGTATGTGCGCATAGTATGGGAGGCATAAAAATGAAAACAATGATGGACTATATTTCTGGAGCACCTGACAAGATAAAAGAAAAGCTGGCTGATAATGGATGGTGTGAGAATCTGGCCGGTTTTATGAGGCAGGAAAAAGAGAAGCTGGTCATTGTAGCTTCCGGTTCTTCCTGCAATGCTGCTAATTGTGCGAAAATGTTTATGCAGAAAACATTGGATATAGAGATAGAAGTAGTGACGCCGTATACGTTCAGCCATTACTATATACCGGTTAAAAAATGGTCTTATCTGTTGATTTCACAGTCAGGCAATAGTACCCATATATTGCAGGTCTTAAAAAGATTGAAAGAAGAGAGGTGTTCTCTGCATATCATAACAGACAATCCCAATATAAAAGAAGCCTTGGGCACAGAGATCTCTTATCTTGGGATCCAGGGAGAGGAAGTACCGTTTGTTACGATCGGATTTGACATGACTGTATTAATGCTTATGGCAGGCGCCTTGAAGGCGGCCGGGGAAGAGGCAGCTTTGTTGGCGGACATGGCAGAATGTGCGGGAAAAGGTTATGAGAATGGCAAACGTTTTTATGCAGAGAACCGTATATGGCTTAAAAATGTGAAGCGGATCCATATATGCGGTGCGGGAACAGGACAAGGGATAGCACAGGAATGTGCATTGAAATTTTGTGAGACGCTGCAAATCGCTGCAACGGCATATGAAACGGAAGAGTTTCTGCATGGCGGATTTTTAGAATTAGAAGAAGAACATGTGGTATTTTTACTTTCAACGGAAAGCGTGAAGGAGAGGAGCCAACAGCTGGAAAAATATCTTCCGATGTTATGTAAGCATGTAGTGCTGGTTACCGGTAATCCGAAAATACCGGAAGAACTGCAGACGTTGCGTATAGTTCCGTTCTTTCAGACGATCGTAGCGCTGATGAACATAGAGTGCGGCAATCCTATTCCAAAGATGAAGAAGAAATATATAGAATTTGAAAAAAAATTAAAATCTAAGGTAGTTCCTTATGATGAGGTGAGAGATCATGTGTGAAAAGAAACTGAAGATTGTGACAATCGGCGGCGGCAGCAGCTATACGCCTGAATTAATAGAAGGATTGATCGATCGCTGTAAGAGCCTGCCTGTTACAGAGTTGTGGCTGACGGATGTAGAAGAAGGAAAAGAGAAAGTAGAAATTATCGGCAGACTGGCGCAAAGAATGGTAAAAAGAGCAGGCGTACCAATGAAGATATACTGGACTTTGGATAGAAGGAAGGCTCTGCCAGGCGCTGATTTTGTAACAACACAGTTCCGGGCAGGGCAGCTGGAAGCAAGGGATAACGATGAACGGATCCCTTTGAAATATGGAGTCATAGGACAAGAGACAAATGGACCGGGCGGTATGTTCAATGCGTTTCGGACTATTCCGATTTTGTTCGGATTGATCGAAGATTGCAAAGAATTATGTCCGGATGCATGGATTATTTCTTTTACCAATCCTTCCGGGATGAATGCAGAGGCTGTAAAGAGATTTACAGATTGGAAGCGCTTTATCGGCCTGTGCAATGGACCGGTCAATATGCAGAAAGATATAGAAAAAATATTGGGATTGACGGGGAAGGATCAGCTGGACGTAAAGTTCGGAGGTATCAATCATATGGTTTTTGCTCTGGAAGTCAAGGTGAATGGAAAAGATGCTGGAGAAGAGCTGATTGATAAAATGACAGGAGATGGGATACGGGAATCCCTGAAAAATATTGTAGATATCCCCTGGTCAGAAGAATTCCTAAAAGGGTATGGATACTATGGAATCGGGTATCTGCGATATTATCTGCAAAAGCAGCAGATGCTTGCGCATTGTATGGAGGAGGCACAGGGCCAACGCAACAGGGCGAGAGTTGTAATGGAGATAGAAAAAGAGCTGTTCCGTAAATACGCAGAGGAGTCCTTGGATGTAAAACCACCGGAATTAGAGCAAAGAGGCGGGGCGTATTACAGCGATGCTGCCTGTAATCTGATGGATTCTATTTACAATGACAAACAAGATATTCAGACAGTAGATACGCTGAATCAAGGGGCTATTTCGAATATGCCGGATGATGTAGTCGTAGAAGTAAGCTGCCGGATTACTAAGGATGGACCGATACCGGTTCCGGGACTGACGCTGCCTATACAGGCTGCCGGCTTAGTGCAGCAGATGAAAGCGTTTGAGATCCTGACGACAGAAGCGGCAGTCAGAGGAGATTATAGAAAAGCGCTTGTAGCCATGACGATCAATCCTCTTGTGCAAAGTGAACAGACGGCTCGTAAAATCCTGGATGAGATGCTTTTGAAAAATGAGAGATATTTGCCCCAGTTTCGGGAAAAAATACTGGAATTAAAAAAGAAGTAGGAGGGGAGCGGGGTTGACTAACAGAGAAAAGAACACGGAAAAACGTCCGAATATAGTACTGTTTGTGAGTGATCATTTCCGAAGGGAAGCGTTAGGACATACTGGCAACGAAGTAAAGGCTACCCCTTTTTTAGATACATATGCAGGAACAGAAGCCGTAAGCTTTACACATGCATTTTGTCAAAATCCTGTGTGTGTACCTAGTCGATGTAGTTTCCTGTCCGGGAGATATCCTCATGTAGAAGGCTTTAGGACCATGCACCATTTGCAGTCTGCAAGGGATCAGAATATTTTGAGGGAATTAAAAAAAGCTGGATATTATGTGTATTTTGGCGGGAAAAATGATGTTTTTAAAAAAGAAATACCGGTCAATGAATATTGTGATTATCGGTCAGATGCATTTCACGAGTATAATTGTATCCGAGATGGAGTGCCTTTGGAAGCTGAGTTTCATTCTGTTTTAGGAAAGTTTACGAAGGAAGAGATTTTAGCGGCAGAGAAAGAGAAAGAAAACTCCAGATATGAAAAAAATAAAAGAAATTACTATGCCCTTTATCAAGGCCTTATGGAGACGGACAATCCGTTGGCTGTAGGTTATACAGGACTGGAGGATGCGCAGATAGAAGATGCCCTCCGTTTTATCAAAGAATATAAAGGAGACAGACCGCTGTGCATATATCTTGCCCTTATGTTGCCCCATCCGCATTATGCTGCGACGGAAGCGGACTATCGTGCGATCGACGCAGATAAAATAGAGATTCCTGTAAGATTGGATGAAAAACAGAGAAAGAATAAAGCGTCAATATTAGAGGGAATACGGAAAAACCATAGATTGTATGAATGGAAAGATGAAGAACTGAAAGAATTCAAACATATGTATTATGCTATGGTGCATCATATCGATCATAATTTCTCCAGGATGATCACATGTTTAAAAGAAAAGGGTATTTATGATGATACAGATGTGTTGTTGTTTTCGGATCATGGAGATTATGCAGGAGAATATGAAATTGCGGAAATTAATCAGAATACATTTGAAGATGTGCTGACCAATATTCCTTTGCTTATTAAACCCCATAAAGGAATTGCATGTACACCCCGCATTTCAGAAGCTTTGATAGAATTGACGGATGTGGCGATAACCATAGCGGAATTAACGGGCATACAGCTTCCGGAATCACATTTTGGTATTTCCCTCCTACCGCTGTTGGAAAAAGAAAAAGAAATCCGGGATGCGGTATTCTGTGAAGGCGGCAGGCTGGAAAATGAGAGTCACTGTACAGATGGGGGGCATAAACCAGAAGCGCTGTATTGGGCGAGAACTTCGGTGCAGGAATCGATCCCAGAGCATACAAAGGCGGTTATGATCCGTGATAAAGAATTTAAGTATATTTATCGTCTTTATGAAAGTGATGAATTTTATGATTTGAAAAATGATCCTAAAGAAATGTATAATGAGATAAAAAATGTACATTTTGAAAAGAAAATTGCTATAATGAAGGAACGGCTGCTCCGATTTTTGATTGAAACAGCGGACTGTGTACCAAAGCATAGAGACGAGCGGTAGTAATTTATAGGAAAGGAGAGAGCAAGATGGGAAAGAGAAGGATCATGTTAGCGTGTGTGGCAGGAATGAGTACGAGTCTGCTGGTAAGTAAAATGCAGAAAGCGGCGCAAGAGCAGAATATGGACATTGAAATTTTTGCTGTTCCTGCGCCAGAGGCAATGGAGGAAATAAAAAAGGAACTTGTAGATGCTGTGCTTTTAGGACCGCAGGTAAGATTTATGGAACCCGATTTTAAACAACAGTTAGAACCGCAGGGGATTGTTGTGGGAGTCATACCTATGCTGGACTATGGGATGATGAATGGAAGTAAAGTCCTGGAGTTTGCAGTGAATTTACTGGAGAAATAAGAGGAAGAAAAAATGGATGAAAAAAACATAGAAACGATTATGCAGCTGATCGTGTATGGGGGAAACGGGAAAAGCTGTTCAATGGAGGCAATCCGCGCTGCAAAGTCAGGAGATTTCAAGCTGGCAGATGAGAAAATTAAGGAAGCGGAGGAATCTTTGTTACAGGCACACCACGCACAGACAGAAATGTTAACGGGAGAAGCGAACGGTGAGAAGGTAGAACTTTCGCTGCTTATGATACATGCGCAGGATCATTTGATGACAGGGACTGCGTTTAAAGATTTGGCAAAAGAAATCATCGATTTGTATCGGGTAAAATAAAGTGCAGGGGAGAGGGAACTCTGCAAAATATAAAAAAGGCAGCAGACCTGGAGACAACGGAGTAATAGAAGAGACGAGGGATAGGAATCCTTCGTCTCTTTTGCTTGTGATCACTTTGCGATTTATTTCAAAGATTATTCTGCTGAAATAGCGCCTGTTGGGCAGGCAGCTTCACATGCTCCACAGTCTACGCATGCATCAGCGTCGATTTCATATTTGCCATCTCCTTCAGAAATAGCTCCTACTGGACATTCGCCTTCGCAAGAACCACAGCTTACACATTCATCACTGATTACGTGTGCCATAGTATGTACCTCCTTTATAAATTTACAACAGGTATCTGCACCTGTTACCCTCATTCTAATACAATTAAAATAAATATACAAGCAGTTTTATGCTCTAAATTAAATACAAAGTAATAAAAAATTAAGAAAAATTTCCTTTCTTTTTTTAAAACTTTCATGTATTGTATATAGGTAGTGAACGTATCAGACAGGATGATATGCGATTGGTTTATAATACTGGAGGCTGCAAAATGAAAAAAAGATTTGTTATACTTACATCGGCTGCCGTTTGTATAACAGCACTTATAGGCGGATGTGGTTCGGATCATGAAGGGAATACCTTTACGGGAGATAAGAAGGAGGAACCTGTGTATCAGGCGAATCTAAACGCTGTTTCTCCTGCGGCATACAGAAATGTAAAAGGCTTGGAACTTGAGCCGGGCACATATATTTCGATCATCGGGAAGGATGACAGTTCTTCCTATTGGAAAGCGGTACGCGCCGGTGTTGAACAGGCGGCGGCAGATTTAAATGAGGTGCTGGGGTATAGCGGGGATGAGAAGATAAAGGTCACCTATAATGCTCCGGATAGTGTAGAAAATATTGACGAACAGGTGAATATTCTGGATGAAGAATTGTCGAGATATCCAAATGCACTGGGTATTGCGAGTATTGATGAATCTGCGTCCAGCGTACAGTTTGACCTGGCTACAGAAAATGGGATCCCGATCATCGGACTGGATTCCGGTAATACCTATCAGGGCATACAGTGCATATGTAAGACAGATAATGCTGATGCCGCTAAGACAGGAGCCTATAAACTTTGCGATGAACTGGAGGATGAAGGGGAAGTGATCCTGTTTGTCCATGATTCTGTATCAAGTACGGCGAAAGAACGGGAAGCAAGTTTTAAGGCGGAGATAGAGGCCGCGCATCCGGGCGTGAAGGTTGTGGAAACGATCTACTGTGACCAGTTGGAAGAGATGAAAAAGACGGCGGCAGAAGAAATGAACGCTAAGAAAGCAAAAGAAAAGGAAGAAATCACGGCTGATAGTATGAGTGATGAGGATGTGATCCAGTATTATCTGGAAAAATATCCGGAAGTGAAAGGGTATTTTGGCACGAATGTTACGGCTACACAATTGATCGTTACAACATTGAAGCAGATGGAAACCAGAGAAGATGTCGTTGTGATGGGGTTTGATGCGGGAGAAGCACAGCTGGAATCTCTGAAAGACGGGGAAGTAGAAGGGCTGGTCGTGCAGAATCCATTCGGCATTGGGTATTCTTCTGTTGTAGCGGCAGCAAGAAGCGCATTGGAAATTGGAAATGAAGCTGTTGTGAACACGGGATATATCTGGGTGACAAAGGAAAACATGGAAGAAGATTCGATAAAGAGTATGTTATATGAGTAATATGTACAAGATGACGCGATAAAAATACGAAAACCGGCGTACAGGCAGGAGGAGAAAGCTGCTGTATGCCGGTTCTTTTATTTAGTGTTATACTCCGTTATAGATTAATTTTTTTTCAATGACTTCATCCAGTTTTGCTTTTGCCGCAGTGTCCAGAGGAAGCAGTGGGCGGCGGACATTTCCGGCGCGTATTCCCTGCCGCTCAAGAATATATTTGATGGAAGCGGGAAGACCGACAGCAAGGAGTACCTGAAGAATATCCGTGGAAGCGGAAATGATTTTATAGATTTCATTTTTTCTTGGTGTATCGTACAATTCAACAATCTGTTTGTATTGCGGCAGCATGAAATTGAAAGTGCTTCCGATAAAACCATCACAATGATAGTTCAGCATGGGGATCATCCGGCTTTCAAAACCCCCCATGATTTTAATAGCAGGGTTGATGGATTTGATACGTTTCATTCTGTAGGACTGAAGATTGGTATGTTTTATCATTCCGACCGCACCAGATTTCAAAAGAGCGCGGATTTCTGCGTCATCCGTATTCAGATCTACATGTGTGCTGGAAGGAATATCATAATACAGGACAGGTTGTCCAGCAGCTTCTGCCAGATTATAATAGTAGTGTGCCAGTTCTTTTGTAGTAAATGCAAAATAAAAAGGCGGCGTGGAGGCAATCTGTTTTATGCCGCAGGCAAGAGCGGCTTTCGCCATTTCTATTGCGTGATCTGTGCTGATGGAACCAACGTGTGCAAAAGTTTCAAAATCCGGTAGAGTATTGGCAGCTAGTTCAAACATGTGGATCCGTTCTTCTGTAGAAAGTAAGAAACATTCGCCTACACTTCCGCCGATAAAGAAACCATCTGCCCCTTCTTTTATATTTTTTTTCCACAATTTTTGCATTTCCATATCATTGATTTGATTATTTTCATCGAAGATCGTAACGGATGCTGCAATCATTTCTTTATGGTCTGTCATAATTCTCTGTTCCTTTCTATTGACCTCATATCAAGATCAAAGTAGTAAAATTGGCGTGATTGATTTTAAGGAAATAAGTAGTTATTTTTACCTTTTGCCTAAGCCTTGCTCAGAGAAAAAATAAATTCGGTTCCTACCCCTTCAGTACTGATCACATTGATGTGTTCGTCATGGGCGGAGATGATCTCCTTGACAATGGACAGCCCAAGTCCGGTCCCTTTTTTATCCTTGCCGCGGGAGAGATCTGATTTATAGAAACGCTCCCATATTTTATTCAATTCTTTTCTTGGTATTCCGATACCAGAGTCCTTTACGGAAATAAAAAGTTTATCATTTTTCTGCGTTACTTCTACGACAACAGAAGAGTCGTTGTCACTAAACTTAACGGCATTATCTACCAGATTGTACAGAACCTGCTGTATTTTACGTTTATCTGCATATACCTTCGGAGGAACGTGCAGAAGCAGCAGTTGTATAGAGACATGTTTGGCAGTACAGACGCCTTCGAAGGAGGCGGCTGTATTTTTTATGACATCCTGTATATCAAAGGCTGTTTTATCCAGCAGCAGTTCTTGTGTATCGAACTCATTCAGAGTAAGCAGATCTTTTGTCAGATCTGTTAAACGTTCTGTTTCAAATAGAATGATCTTCAAGTATTTTTCGTGCAGTTCGGGCGGAATGGTGCCATCGGTCATTGCTTCCACATATCCCTTTATGGAGGTTAGAGGAGAACGAAAGTCGTGAGACACATTGGCGACAAACTTTTTCTGGTAGTCCTCCATGTCCTTTAACTGTGAGGACATATAGTTTAGAGAAGCGGACAGGTACCCCATTTCGTCATGGGTATAGACAGGGATTTCGTAATCCAGGTTGCCCAGGGCATACTGTTTGGCAGCTTCCGTGACCTGTGCAAGAGGACGGAAGATGAAAAAATGAAAGCCAAGCAGGAAGATAAAGGAGAGGATGTAAATGACGAGCAGGGTGATATAGATTGTAAACATCAGATCCTGGCAAGTTTTGTCAATAGAAGAAACAGGACTGTGTATGAGCAAATATCCTTTTGTTGCAAAACCTTGTGTGACAGGCGCCATGACGGTGATAACATCCTCATCAAAATAGCCATGATAATCCCCGATGATATACTGGTTGTTTCCAATCTCAGCAGGATCAAAATCTTCTATTGTCTCCGGGGCAATATTGTCATCCAGATTCGACGAAGTGATCAGAACTCCCGCTTTATCTACGAACCATAGAGAAGAGCCGAGATAGAGCTTCATTGCCGTTAACTGTGAGTGCACGGACCAAGACGTCATGTTTCCGGCGAAATAGGAAGGCAGGTACTCGTTAGAGATCAGATGTGCTTCCTTAAATAATGTCTGGGAGGTACTTTCTTCCAGTCGGTCTTTGATCAACTGCGGAGAAAGTGTGGCAGTTGCGAATATACTTAAGAATCCAAATATGATATATAAAATGATAAATTTTAAGTACAGAGTACTTTTCATAGAGCACTTCCTTTGGATATATAGTGTTTATTTTACTTCAAATTTATAACCGATCCCCCATACAGTGCTTAAACTCCAGGAGGCATGATCCTTGATCTTTTCGCGCAGACGCTTGATATGGACGTCTACGGTACGTGTATCTCCGATATATTCATATCCCCAGATGCGGTCTAAAAGCTGTTCTCTCGTAAAGACCTGATTGGGAGAGGCTGCGAGAAAGTAGAGTAATTCCAGTTCCTTCGGCGGCATTTCGACAGGTTTTCCATCGCAGAGAACGGAATAATTTGTCAGGTTGATGACTAAACCGTCATATTCTACACATTTTGTTTTCTCTTTCTCTGGTTCTTCGGTTTTGACCGGTTGGTAGCGGCGGAGGACTGCGCGGACACGCGCTACCATTTCCTTGGAGTCAAAGGGCTTCATGATATAATCATCAGCGCCCAGCTCAAGTCCTAAGACTTTATCAAATACTTCGCCCTTTGCGGACAGCATGATGATCGGGGTAGAAGATTTTGCCCGGATCTCTCGACATACCTGGTATCCGTCGATGCCGGGAAGCATCAGATCGAGTAAGATAAGATTCGGACGGTAGGTTTCAAAAGCCGTCAGGGCATCTTCTCCGTTGTAAACCATTTTTGTATCAAAACATTCTTTTGTAAGATAGAGAGAAATCAGTTCTGCAATATTTTCGTCATCATCTACTATCAGAATTTTTTGTTTTCCTATCATAGCGTCCTCCTTATTATTTGTTTTGTGTTTTTATACTTATTTTAGTTCTACAATCGTGACGCCGGCATCTCCTTCTCCGAATTCTCCGAGACGATATGACTTGACATGCTTTTGCCGGCGGAGATACTCATGTATGCCCTTTCGTAAAGCTCCTGTCCCCTTTCCATGTACGACGCGGACTGTATGCAAATGGGATAAAAGCGCGTCATCTAAGTATTTGTCCAGTTCCATAACCGCTTCGTCTACTGTCTTGCCAAGAAGATTGATCTCTGGACGGACCGACAGGGATTTATTCATTTTCAATTTTCCCTTATTTGTATGTTTCAGGTTTTTAGCCGTATAAGATACAGGTTCTTCAATGATCTCTAAGTCGGAGATATGGGCTTTTGAACGCAGTATTCCCATCTGTACGGTTACATTTCCGCGGGCATCCGGAAGAGAGAGTACTGTTCCGGTCAGATTCATGCTCAATATTTTTACAGACTCTCCGAGCTTGAAATCGGAAGGCTTGTGCGTCTTTTTAGGTTTTTGTACCTGTATGGAAGAAGCAGAAGAAGTATCTTTCATTTTTTGACGGAGCCGTTCACGTTCTTTTTCCATCTCTGAGGCAGAGATATTTTCTTTTCCAAATCTGCGGAAGTTTTTCATTGTCTCGTCTGCAAATTCTTTCGCCTCACGTAAGATGCCGGCAGCTTTCTCATTTGCTTCCCGGATAATCCGGTCTTTCTGTTCTTCTAATTTTTCCTGCTTCTGTAATGTTTTTGCCTTTAAAGATTCGATTTCCCGTTTATAGGCTTCGATTTCTGTGCGTTCCTTCTCTATTGTATGCCGGCTCGTCTCCAGGTCTGTCAGCAGATCTTCAAAAGAAACATCCTGTTCGCTCAATCTTTTTCGAGCATCTTCGATGATATACGCAGGAAGACCCAGTTTACCGGAGATAGCAAAAGCATTGCTCTTGCCGGGGATTCCAATTAAGAGACGGTAGGTAGGACGCAGGCTTTCTACATCAAATTCACAGCAGGCATTTTCTACGCCGTCTGTCGACAGAGCATAGACCTTTAATTCACTGTAATGCGTTGTTGCCATTGTACGGATCCCCTGGTTGTGCAGGTGAGAGAGGATCGAGATGGCAAGAGCCGCACCCTCTGTCGGATCCGTTCCTGCGCCTAGTTCATCAAATAAAACGAGAGAATGACGGTCTACTTTTTTTAAGAAAGAGACGATGTTGGTCATATGGGAAGAAAAGGTACTTAAACTTTGTTCAATACTTTGTTCATCTCCTATATCGGCGTAGACTTGACGGAAGACAGCAAGTTCGCTGCGATCCCTGGCCGGGATATGAAGTCCCGACTGCCCCATCAGGGTAAAAAGTCCGACAGTTTTTAAAGATACGGTCTTCCCGCCTGTATTCGGTCCGGTAATAATGAGCAGGGAGAAATCTTCCCCCAGAGAAACAGTAATGGGAACGACTTTTTTTGTATCCAGAAGAGGATGACGGCCTTCCCGTATATGGATCCTGCCTTCCTCATTTAAAATGGGGCGGCTTGCGTTCATGGACAGGGCGAGAGAGCCTCTGGCAAAAATGAAATCCAGATCGGTCAGAATTCGATAGTCTGTGCGTATTTCTTCTATATAAGAAGCGGCGTTTTCACTTAATCGTGCGAGGATGACCTGGATCTCTTCCTGTTCCTTTGCGTAAAGTTCTTTTAAGTCATTGTTTAATTTTACCACTGCCATTGGTTCGATAAATAAAGTAGAACCGGTAGAAGACTGGTCGTGTATAAGACCCTGTACTTGCCCTCTGTACTCTGCCTTGACAGGGAGACAATAACGGTCGCCGCGCATAGTGATAATGGGATCCTGCAGATAGGTGCGCAGGGCTCCGTTGACGAGCCCGGTTAAAGTGGCGTGTACTTTCCCGTTGAGGACTTCCATATTTCGACGGATACTCTTGAGCGTGCTGCTGGCGTCGTCGCTGATCTCTTCTTCCGAGATAATGCAGCGCTCGATTTCGCCTGACAGCAGTGCGAGCGGTTCCAGTGCTTCAAAATAGTTGTCCAGACAGTCTGCCAATTCCTCCTGCGTATCGTGCCTGCCGTAAGATTTGATTCGTGCAGTATTAAGGAGAAGACGGCAGATGCGGAGAAGTTCTCCACTTCCCAATGCGCCGCCGATCTCCAGACGTTTCATAGATTCTTCTACAGGGGAGGCATCGCCGAAAGAAGGGCGTCCCTTCTTGACAATGCGGGTAAACGCGGCGGCGGTCTGTTCCTGCCATGTATTGATCTTTTCTATATCTGTCATTGGTTTCAGGCGCCGGCAAAGCTGTCTGCCGCGAAAAGAAGAGGCCTGTTCTTCCAATAAAGCTGTGATCTTATCATATTCTAGTTTCAGTAATGTTTTTTGGTTCATGTCGGTATATCTGCCTTTCTTTGTCAAAGGGGAGGTCGTAGTCCTGTTTGTTTTACTGCTCTTATCTTATCATATCGTTATTGGGCAGGCAAATCTTTTCGCTTTGCATAGCGCGAACCGTGAGAAATGAAGTTGAACAATTGCGGGGAATCGGTTATACTATTGACTGAAGGAGACCGAGTCTATGCTGTATGATGAAGACCCGAAACAGAATCTTAAAGAAGGTTCTGAGAAAAAAGAGGGAGAACATTTTTCTTTTTTACAGGAAACGATCAAGCCACAGCCTCTAAGCAGGGAAAAAATCTTGAGCCAGTTAGCGCGTATTGCGATATATGGACTGATTTTTGGCGCTTTTGCCTGCTTTAGTTTTTTTGCGCTTAAACCGCTGGCGGGGAAATATTTTCAGGGAGATCCTAAAACAGTTACCATACCGGAGGACGAGGAAACGCAGGAAAATGGCGGAACAGAAAGTACGGCGGAACAGGATGTCGCCCCGGAGGAGCTTAATGCGTTCAGCTATAATGAGATCATGGAGAGTATGTATACGACAGCAGCAGAGGCATTTAAAAGCTGCGTCTCTGTGACGGCTTCTTCAGATACGGAAGATTGGGAAAGTGTATCCACAGGGATACGGACAAATGTTACCGGGGTGATCGCGGCAGATAACGGACAGGAGCTTTTGATCCTGGCAGATCATTCAATTTGTGCGGATGCACAGGGATGGAACGTGGCCTTTGCAGATGGCAGAAGCTATGCGGCAACGCTGAAAAAGCAGGATAAGAACAGCGGACTTGCTGTTTTCGGAGTAAACAGAGAAGGTATCACAGCGGATACATGGGCGGCGATCAAAGTAGCAGATTTGGGTAATTCTAATCTGGTCAAGCCGGGAGACGTTGTGATCGCGCTTGGAAATACATTTGGTTATGCGGACGGAACAGGATATGGGATCATCAGTTCCAATTCTTATAAAGAAGTATTTTCAGATGGCGAGTGCAGGATACTGGCGACAGACATTGCATGTGCAGAGAACGGAACAGGAATCTTATTTAACCAGGCCGGGCAGGTGATCGGTCTGATCTCGCCCCATATCTGGGCAGAGAGAAAGGGAACTACGGCAAATGCTTTTGCGGTTTCGGATTTAAAGGCAGCTATTGAGTTGCTTGTAAATGGAGAAAGTGTTCCTTATATCGGTATTTCCGGCACTGCGGTGACAAATGAAATAGCGAAGCAACAGTCTATGCCTACCGGGATGTATGTTGTGGAGGTAGATGTAGATTCGCCTGCTATGGAGGCGGGAATTCAGAATGGAGATATTATCCAGGATGTAAATGGTACGGCTATCATGAATACTTCCACATACCAAAAGGCGGTTCTGGAATGTAAGACCGGAGAAAATGTGAAATTGAAAGGTAGCCGGCTTGGAGCAGGCGGCTATGTGGATATTGAGTTTACTGTGACGATAGGAAGTCAGGAATGATACGTGTGATAGAACGTCGGGAAATGGCGGGAAGCAGATATAAAAACAGCATAATGAAGAGTATAGACAGAAAGAGGATATGAAAAGAATATGAGATATATAGATGGATTATGTGAGGGAGAAACAATCAGAAATATTTATCTGTGCAAAGGGAAACGTTCTGCTGAGACGAGAAATGGGAAACCATATGATAATCTGCTTTTGCAGGATAAAACAGGAACATTGGACGGGAAAGTTTGGGATCCGAATTCACAGGGAATAGCGGATTATGATGAGAAAGACTTCATTGAGGTGTATGGAGATATCATTAATTATAATGGAAATCTTCAGATGAATATCAAACAGATCAGAAAAGCAGAAAAGGGCGAATACAATCCTGCCGATTACATGCCAACGACAGAGAAGAGTGTGGATAGAATGTATGAGGAACTTCTGGCGTATATCCGTCAAATTTCCAATACGTATTTAAAGCAAGTATTGGAATATTATTTTGTCCATGATCAGGTGTTTATAAAGGCTTTTAAAGGACATTCTGCGGCAAAGACTGTACATCATGGATTTGCGGGCGGACTTTTAGAGCATACAGTAAGTGTGCTTCATCTTTGTGAGTATTTTGCAGGGGCATACTCTATTTTAAATAGAGATCTGCTGTACACCGCGGCAATCTGCCATGATATAGGGAAAACGCGGGAGCTGTCGGACTTCCCGGATAATGATTATACGGATGAAGGACAGTTGATCGGACACATTGTGATTGGAATTGAAATGCTGGATGAAGCAATCCGTTCGATTGAAAATTTCCCTACAAGACTTGCTAATGAACTGAAGCATTGTGTGATCGCACATCATGGAGAGTTAGAATATGGTTCTCCGAAAAAACCGGCGTTGGCAGAAGCGCTTGCATTGAACTTGGCAGATAATGCGGACGCAAAACTGCAGACATTGACAGAAATATTCAAAGGGAAAACGGGGACGGACTGGCTGGGGTACAACCGCTTGTTTGAATCTAATTTGAGAAAGACATCTATATGATCTGTACTGCAGGAATGTAGGAACTGTTTGCGGTCAAGAACCTATGGAATGACGACGGATATTGAAATCTATTTTGGAGAAAAGAATATGCAGAAAAATGAAATTGTGAGAGTCACAATTGAAGATATTGGAATGAATGGAGAAGGTATAGGCAGAGTAAATGGCTATACCTTATTTATTAAGGATACAGTTATCGGCGACGAGGTGGAGGCAAAGATCATGAAAGCAAAGAAGTCCTACGGCTATGCCAGGCTTCTTAAGATCCTGACTCCGTCTGTGGACAGGATTCCGCCATACTGTGCGTTTGCCAGAAAATGCGGCGGATGTCAGATCCAGGAAATGGATTATAAGAGCCAGCTTGCCTATAAGGAAAGGAAAGTGAAGGGGAATCTGGAGCGGATAGGCGGCTTTGCAAAAGACATGCTCGATCAAGTGATGGAGCCCATTGTAGGGATGGGATCAACGGCGGATGACAATGCAGATATAAAAGGAGAGCGCGGAAAGTCTTTCGGTTTGGCGTTTGGCTATCGGAACAAGGCGCAGTTTCCTTTTGGTACGGATAAGGAGGGGAATCCGATCACAGGTTTCTATGCCGGAAGAACCCATGATATCATCGCTAATACAGACTGCGCGCTTGGAGTATCACAGAATCAGGTCATATTAGAAACGATTCTTTCTTTCATGAAGAAGTATAAAATAGCGTCTTATGATGAAAAAACTGGGCAGGGACTGGTTCGACATGTGCTGATCCGGTATGGCTTTCAAACAAAAGAACTGATGGTCTGCCTCGTGATCAATGGCAGCAGCCTGCCCCATGCAGATGATTTGGTAGAGAAGTTAAGTGCGATAAAGAAAATGACAAGTATCACGATCAGTCCGAATACCCGAAGAACCAATGTGATCATGGGAGATACATATGAGGTACTCTGGGGACAAGATCATATTACAGATTATATAGGCGATATTAAATTTGCGATCTCGCCGCTTTCCTTTTATCAGGTCAATCCGGTACAGACAGAAAAACTGTATGGACTGGCTCTTGCATATGCAAAACTGACCGGCACAGAGACTGTGTGGGATCTATACTGTGGGATCGGGACCATTTCCCTCTTCCTGGCACAGAAGGCAAAACAAGTCTATGGTGTGGAGATCATTCCGCAGGCGATTGAAGACGCAAGAAAAAATGCAGAGCGCAATGGCATAGAAAATGCGCAGTTTTATGTGGGAAAGGCAGAAGAAGTACTTCCTGCATACTATATGCAGTATGAAAAGGAACATCCGGGAGAAAAAGCAAGCGCAGATGTCATCGTGGTAGATCCTCCCAGAAAGGGCTGCGACGCAGTGCTGCTGGAGACGATCGTTAAGATGCAGCCGGAAAAGATCGTGTATGTGAGCTGCGATTCTGCTACATTGGCCAGAGATCTGAAGTATCTGTGCGAGAATGGATATGAGCTGAGGAAAGGACGGGCTGTGGACATGTTTCCACATACCGTGCATGTCGAGAGTGTCGTGTTGCTTTCAAAACTTAAATCAAATAGGTTGAAGCATATCAATGTGGAATTAGAGATGGATGAACTTGATTTGACGGTGGCGGAGAGAAGCAACTTATGAGGAAATCAAGGATTATGTTCTGAAACAAAGGGGATTGAAAGTCAGTAACTTGTATATCGCACAGGTGAAGCAGAAATGTGAGATTATTGAGAGGGCAAATTATAACCTGTCGAAATCGGGAAATTCCAGATAGCCGAGGTATTCGCCAGAGAAAGAAGCCGCTATACGAGCTGCGTTGAAATTTTTGAGCATAGTATAAATAATTAAGGTATTATGTTTAGAAAGGGGATTGTATGTTAAGTAATATTATTGCGGAATGTATGGGGATAGCGATGAGTCATTTTTTAAATACTCCGTATAAAGAACAGACTATCATAGAAATGTATGCGCCAGATGGTTTTGCGAACAAAGCGACTGGAATATGTCACTATTGTACGGTAGATACGCTTAAAGCAATTTTAAATAAGGAGTGTTTAAGGTTTAGTGATGTTCGATTTTTGAATGATTCAACAGAATTTGTAGAAATTTTGTTGTGGATAGAAAATGTGATTATGAATGGTTCATATAATGCTGATTTTCAGAAATTGATTCTTAAGAGTGATGAGATGAAAGAATTAAAAGAATATCAACAATCTTATATAGGGCATTCAAATATCACTCATCAATATGAAATAAAAACATACAGAACATATACATGTTCCTTTTCAACAGATATTGATGCACTTAGTATGTGGAATTATTATGCCCAATCTAGGGAAGGAGTCAACATAGTATTCAATCATTCATGGAATATATTTGATGGTAGCAATAGTTCAGAAGTAAACAGCAGTGATGAATTAGAAAATGGCATTGCAATTCATAGAGGACTTGTTATCTATAAAAACGAAGATAAGAAAAAATGTATAATCGAATTACTTAATAGATTGCAAGAAGTATATAATAAAGCAAAGGATGATATTAAAAAATACCAAGGTTATATATTATTTGCCTTTAAAGAGGCGGTAAATAATATGAGATGCTTTTTTAAAAATGAATATTTTGAATGTGAAAATGAATACAGAATTGTATTAAGGATTCCAGAAGAATTACTGTTACGAAAGGAATGTCTCGGTGATATTGTAGAAAAAGGGCAATTTAAACGTGGTAATATATTGATACCCTATGTAGATTACAAATTTAGGAAAAGTAGTGTAAAACGAATTGTCATTAATCCTTACATTAAAGAAGAGAGTGATATATTTGAATTAGGAATCAAAGAATTATTGTGGATGAATCAAATGGAAGATATACATATTGTTCATTCTAATATTCCTGTTAGGAAATACAGTTAGAGGGAAAATGCAGCAGTTAAAGATATCATGACAGTATATGAAGTCGTAATTCTTAATAAAAAGGAACTAGAGATATTTCATAGGCATTTTTATCGTGTTTTTATTTTAGTGAGACATGAAATATGAACTGTTTTCTGAAACCTTAAAAGAGAAAGTAAATGTTATTAAATCGTAATATGAAATGAAATTTTGAGAAAATATCAATAAATGGTTTGGAATGATAGGATGGTGAAAAATGAAGAGATTCGGAGACAGCTTACATACGGTAGAGAACGAAATCCTCATCTATCAAACTGAAGATGGGCAGACGAAAATTGATGTTAAATTTCAAGATGAGACTGTTTGGCTTACACAGGCACAATTATGTGAGCTTTACCAAACCAGTAAATCTAATATCAGTGAGCATATTAAACATATCTTTGAAGAAGGCGAGTTAGAGGCAGCCGCAGTTGTTCGGAAATTCCGAACAACTGCGGCTGATGGAAAAAACTATAATACAATCCATTATAATCTTGATATGATTATTTCTCTGGGCTATCGTGTAAAATCCAAAATTGCAACTAATTTCCGTCGATGGGCTACTGAACGATTAAAAGAGTACATGATAAAAGGTTTTACAATGGATGATGAACGACTGAAAAATCTGGGTGGGGGTAATTACTGGAAAGAGTTATTAGATCGTATTCGGGATATCCGCTCATCTGAAAAAGTGATGTACCGACAAGTATTAGATCTTTATGCAACAAGTGTTGATTATGATCCAAAGAGTAGTGAATCCATTGCGTTTTTTAAAATGGTACAAAATAAATTACACTATGCAGCACATGGGCACACGGCAGCAGAAGTTATATACGAGCGTGCGGACGCCAGTCAGCCTTTTATGGGATTAAAAAGTTTTTCTGGTGATTTTCCTGTATTGAAAGATATCAGTATTGCAAAAAATTATCTTAATGATGAAGAGTTAAAGATACTAAATAATATTGTATCGGGATATTTTGATTTTGCGGAGATTCAGGCTATGCGCCACAATCCCATGTATATGTCGGATTATGTGGAGCACTTAGACAATGTTTTAAAAACTACAGGAGAAAAAGTGTTGCAAGGAGCCGGAACGATTAGTCATGCACAGGCAATTGAAAAAGCAACAGAAGAGTATAGAAAATACCAGGTACAGAACTTGTCGCCAGTTGAAGAGGAATATTTGGAAAGCATTAAAAATATTCACAGCACAGTAAAGAAAAATAGTAAGAATTAACTTTCATAAAAGAGATTTTTAGAAGTTGGTAAAAATACGAGTTTGGACAATGATACACATATTGAGACTGTCTGTTTAATGTCAAGAGTGAAAGACTAAACTGTATAAAAAGGCTTGAAATCAAGGGATTTCGATAAATTGTTTCATTTTGAAATGATTGTTGTAATCCCTTTTTTGACCGTTTGACAACAGTTCTGACTACTGAAAAATAGAAGGTTGTAACTATGGAACTGCTTTTTGTGTATATTGAAACTACAGAAATATTGTCAAAGGCGGTTATGGAGATATTGAGACTATGAAACTGTTATCTGTGATTTTTTGAATTGAGAATTTTTAATAACTAACTAGTAATTATCATGATGTACTCATCACAAAGAAGCAAGAGGAATTAGGACATGTCAAATTAAGATAATAGAGCAAGATGGTGAAAATAGAACTTGCTATAGCATGAAAATAATGCGTATATAGATATACAAACATTAAATAGAATCATTATATAAAAAGTGCCTATTATATGTGAATTTAATAATCTTGATGATATCAATATGAAGAGATTCCGCAATTATTCATAAAAAACAAAGATTCAAATTGCAAGGAAACTCATCTAAAGTCTAGCATTTCAAATTTTAGCTTAAAAATAATATTGATTTCAGAATGTGTCGAGATTTTTGTGTGAATTGATAAAAACCTAATAAATTTGGTACGAAATTTATTGGGCGGATAATGAGTAAAAAGTTTAAAATTAAATAAACAAGGAGGGATTAGTAATGACAATGAATATACTAAAAAGATTTAATCTAGCCATGGATTATATTGAAAGTAATTTAGATTCAAGGATAGATGAAAATGAAATATATAATATAACGACATATTCATATAGAGTATTTGCTAGAGTTTTTTCTGTATTATAGGGCTTGCCACTTGGAGAGTATATCAGGAATAGAAGATTAAGTAAAGCTGCTATTGAGCTGAAAAGCAAAAAAAATTCAGTAACAGATATTTTCTTTAAGTACGGATATAGTTCACCGGAAGCTTTTTCATACGCGTTCAAAAGGTTTCATGGTGTGAGCCCAATAGATGTTATTAAAGGTAGAAATCTTGAGGTGAAAATATTTCCATTGATGAAATTTTCTGTTACTGCTAAAGGCGGTGAGGAATATAAAATTACACTAAGAAATATGAATCATATGGATTTTATTGGACTTACGAAAAAAATTTCGCCCGAAATGATGAAACAAGAAATTTGGGAAGAAATGCTAAATGAGTTAAGACTGTGTGATCCTATATTCTGTAAAAATAAGAAAATTTATGGAATGTTTTACATAGATAAGGAAGATAATGATTTTCGATATACTCTTGGATACTTACTAGAAGAAAATAGTAAAAAATATGAACATCTCACGAAAATATCAGTTGATGCCAATGAATATGCAGTTGTAGAGATAAAAGGAAATACGCCTAGTGCGATACATGGCGCATGGGAATATTTGGTTGGATCTTTTTTGCCAGAAGAATCTTTGGCGTATTCTGGTGATATTGATTTTGAAGTGTTTTCAAATACTGATAAAGGATATAACGTTGAATTATGGGTACCGGTAAAACCGGTTTTAGAATGAAAATAATTAAAAAATGGAGTTTAGTTTTATGAATGTGATTGAGATAACGGCATTAAACAAAAAAATTGAAGAAAAGAAAATATTAGAAAACATAAATCTCAATTTAGAGAGTGGATGCACATATAAATTGCTGGGCGGAAATGGATGCGGGAAAACAACCTTAATAAAATGCATTTTGGGAATTTTGGAATATGATTCGGGAGTTATTAAAAAGTACGTTGGAACAAAAAATTATGAAATCAGACAAAAAGAATTGTTTAAGTACTTCTCAGTATATTTTGTAGACACAGCGTTACCCAAAAACTTGAAAGTACGTGAGTGCATTAATTTATTTAAAGTAGTCAATGAATATAATGGTAATGAAAACGAATTATCGGATTTTTTTAAAATTAAGCCGTTATTAAATAAAAAATATGGGAATTTATCTACTGGAGAGAAGAATATAGTATTATTGCTAACTACGCTACTAAGTAATTGGAAAGTTTTAATCCTAGACGAACCTTTTATTGGTTTAGATGGTGAGATGAAAACAAAATTGGGAGAGTTTCTGAGATGTTCAAAAGATACAGACAGGACAATAATAATAGTGAGCCATGAAGATGACGGGGAGTTTGTTGGAGAAGATTTTTATGACTACTTTATAGATGGCAATAATGGATTTGCCTTGTGTAAGACAAATGATGAGGTGTTTCGATGAAAAAAATTTTTGAACTTATAAAAAGTACAGTTTACAAGGGACTACACAGGGTAGGTATCTGACGGGAGGGGTGCCGCCAGTCAGATTTTCCATGTGATGTTCAAGCTGTCGCTTGTGGCGGCTATGGTGGTGATCATCAAATCCACCACACGCCGCTTGTCATCAAAAGATACATTCTCCCAGGTATCGAGGTAGCCGGAAATCTGGCTGACCTGTTCCGGGCTGATGGCCTCCACAGTCAACTCCGCTATCCTTGCCAGAAGTTCCTGCTTGCGCCCGTCCAGTTCCGCTATCTTCACATTCACATAGGAGAACAGGACATTGTTTGCCCCCGTCAGACTGTCCACCAGCTTTTCAATCTCGCTGTCTACATGGGCAAGTTCCACTTGCAGGGCGGTGATTTTCGGGTTTGCCTTTGCCGCTTTCTTTTTTCCTGTCAGCGTCTTGTAGCTTGCCAGCTTCTTTACCATCTGCTGATAAACAACCGCTTCCAGTTCCGAAGTGATGATTTTCCCACAGCCAGGACAGCTTTTATTGTCCAGCCGTTTCGTGCAGCGGAGATACTGTTTGCCGGAGGGATTGTAGATACTCATAAGAGCATACCCGCAATTCCCGCACTTGATTTTTCCTGCCAGCCATGTGTGGGTGGCTTTCCGGGCAGACTGGATTTTCATGTTGTTCATCAGCTTCTTGCGGCAGGTCAGCCAGGTGTCGGAGGGGACGATACCCTCATGGGGAGCCAGTACCAGCATTTGGTCTTTTAAGTCGTTTTTCTTGCTGGCCTTTACATCTCGCCCTTGATACAGATAGCAGCCGTTCATGCCCGTAAAATCGGCAACGTCATTGACAATGACTGTACCTTGACTTTTGAAAAATTCGTACACATCAAGGTCTGCCTGCACATAGACAGGATTGCGTAACATCTGCGCCAGCGTGGGGCGTATCAGCTCTTTGCCATGGAACAAAATCCCCTGTTCGGCAAAGTACCGGGTAATGTCCCCGTAGGAAGTTGTGGGCTGGGCGTACATCTCAAACATCAGCCGGATATTGGCCGCTTCCTCCGGGTTTACCACCAGCTTCTTTGTGTTGATACCGTCCATCTTGATAGGCTCCGTATGGAAGCCGTAAGGGGCTTTCCCGCCCATCTTAAAGCCCCGCTGACTGCGGGAGTAGTAAGCGTCCGTTACCCGCTTCTGTATCGTTTCCCGTTCAAGCTGGGCGAACACGATACAGATATTCAGCATGGCCCGTCCCATCGGCGTGGAGGTATCAAACTTTTCCGTAGAGGACACAAACTCCACATTGTACTGCTGGAACAGCTCCATCATGTTGGCAAAGTCCAGAATGGAACGGCTGATACGGTCGAGCTTGTAAACCACGACCTTTGCAATCAAGCCCCGCTTGATGTCCCGCACCAGTTCTTGAAACTTCGGACGGTCTGTGTTCTTGCCGCTGTACCCTTTGTCTGTGTATTCCTTGCAGTTACCGCCTTTCAACTCGTATTTGCAAAATTCAATCTGGCTTTCAATGGAAATGCTGTCCTTTTTGTCTACCGATTGTCTTGCATAGATTGCGTCTATCCGATTGTTCATATTGTCGCTCCTTTTCTTAAAAAAGAAACGGAGCTGCTGACAGTTCTATTATACCGCCAGCAGCCCCGCAAATCAATGATGGGTTTGGAAAACCTTATGTCCCGGCTTCCTCACTCTCCCGCTTGTCGGCGTACTTGCGGAACACCTCATAAAGCTGCTGTTCCAGTTCCCGGCGTTTGGCTGCTTCCTGTTCCGGCGTGAACACCGGGGAGAGATTTTCCAGTGTGATTTCCTTTCCCTGAAAAGTCACGATTTCGATTTCCTTTTTGTATCTGATATTACTTATAAGATCACCTTTCCTTTCCATGCTGCCGCTGTTGCCGTTTCAGTTCCGCTAAAATCTCCGGCGGGATACGGTCAACCAGCCGCCGCATATCGTCCAGTTCGCTTTTTAACTTCGCCCGTTCCATCGTGTCATTCATCTTGCCTTTTTCGCTGGCCTTTGCCCTGACTTCCAGCTTTTCATTTTCCGCTAACAAGTCATTGATTGTGACCTTGTATTTTTTCAGTTGCCCGGAGAAGTTCTCCATCTGCGGAAACCACTTTTTCAGCATGGAGAGGGCTTCCTCTTTCTTCTTTCCGGCGTTCAGCGGGGTAATGCCGGAGAGAACCGCTTCAATGGCCCTCGCCTGTTTGGAGAGGTTGACCGCCTGTTTGAACAGCCGGGTGGGGATATGCTTCCGGCCCGTCTTGCTGGCGCTTTCCCCACGCTCCAGGTCGGGGTACTGCTCCACCATACAGGCGTGAAAATCGTCCTGCCACTTCGTCAGATTGGCCCGGTTGCCGATAATTTCTTTGGCGCACAGGCGGTTGTCCTTTGTCAGCGGCACAAAGACCAAGTGCAGATGGGGCGTTTTTTCATCCATGTGTACCATAGCCGAAACGATGTTCTCCCGGCCCACCCGGTCAATGAGGAAGTCCGCCGCCCTCTGGAAGTAGGCCGCTATCTCCTTTGGGGACTTGCCCTTGAAAAACTCCGGGCTGGCGGTAATCAGCGTGTCCACAAACCGAGTGCTGTCCTTGCGGGTGCGGCATCTGGCCTGCTCGATGCGGCTCTGAATGAAATGGTAGTAGCGGCCATCCGGCTTGACGATGTGGAAATTGTACTTGCTCCGGCTGGTGTCAATGTCCGGGTTGCTGGCGTACTGCTCCTTTTTCCGTTCATGGTGGGCTTCCAGCGGCCCCGCCGGGTGGCCCTTGTGCTTCTCAAATCGCAAAATTGCGTGTTGTGCCATTGAACTCCTTTCCCCATTCCATTCCTTTCCGGCGGGTTTTCCCGCCGAAAATATCTCTGATAGGATTGGAATGGAATGAATGTAAATAGATGGTTTTAATCTCTGTATTTCTATATACCGTCAGATTTCCGTACTTCAAGAGGATTGATTTTCGTACTCGCCAAGTACGGTTTTCAGCCCTCCGGCGTACCATAACCGGATTTCTTGAAGTCGGTGTTTGGAACCGCTTCATAGGATTTCGGGTAAATGCGGTTGGGTTTTCCACAGCCCTGTTTCTGGATTTCCACCAGCCCCGCATACTGCAACTCCCGCAGGGTGTTGACCGCTTTCTGCCGCCCGCAGCGGAGCAAAGCGACCACCTCGCAGATGGGGTAGTACAGGTAGACCCGCCCGTACTCGTCCGCCCAGCCGTTCTTCCGGGACAACTCCGCCCGGCGCAGGACAAAGGCATACAGCACCTTCGCTTCGTTGCTCAAGGGCTGGAATGTGGGTGCTTCAAAAAGGAAATTGGGGAGCCGGGTGAAACTGAACGCCTTTTCCGGCTGGTGAATATAAATCGTGTTTGTCATAGCGTGTTTTGTGGACGGTTAGAGGCCCGTTTTCCGGGGCGAATGATAAATGATACCAGCCGCCCCGGTTGAGGGCTTGCGGAGCCTTGCAAATCAAGGCTTTTCCCGCTCTTAACTGTCCACAGCAGACCTCCTTTTCCGTTCACTTTCTGTTTTCTGCCGCCTGTGAACTCTGGCGGCGCAGTCCGGGCAGTATTTGCCCCGGTTGGACTTCGGGACGAACACACCGCCGCACTCCGCACAGCGTTTCAAGTCCCTGTCCCGGTAAATCTCCGCTTCCAGCGTCCTGTCCAGCGGCAAGACCGCCCAGCGGAACCACTTGCAGCAGACGGAGAACGAAATCATCTGCGGACAGGCGCAGGTGTCGCCATCGTCCAGCGCAAGGCAGTTTCCGTCCTCGCAGTTGCAGCACTCCCGGCGTATCAGGCCGCTGGCTCGTCTCTTCTGGGGCGGGGTTATGCGGTAGGGGGAGCCGTCCGGCCTGTGTTCCAGCGGCGGCAGGTGTTGATAGGGTCTTTTGCTCATGCGTCCCTCCGTTTTCTTTGGCGTGTTCTGTTTCCAAGGTGCTTGTCCATCGATGAACTATCCCAAGTCTACACCTTTTTGACCGCCTGTGCCGTATATCCAAGAGGTAGGAAATCAGCCTGAAAAACTCCCTATTTCCACGCTCTCGGATTTGTGATATAATCAAAAAAAGATAAAAGACAAATTCAGGTTTCTGGTCTTCTTGCACAAAATAAAGGAGGAGCTATTATGCAAATTGTTTATATTCCAAGCGAATCAATGTCTGTTCAAGGTAAAAAAGATGAAATCTATAAAAGATATGGGAAAGACTGGAATATTAGAGAACAGGGAGGAGGTAACGGAAATTGGTTGTTGACCAGAAAAAGTGATGTGCTTGTAGATGGAAAAAGTTATCGTACTTTTGTACTTGAACACTACGGTAAATCCAAGCTGACAGCGAAGCTTGTTGATAAATTTCGTGAAGATGTAGCAAATGGTAAAATAAAACTGTAAATGCCTATGCCGTTATGCTATGAGCATAGTACATAGCATAACGGCTTCTCTTTCGTTGAGCTAGCAAGGAGGGTGAATATGTCTTTATCCATACAAGAGCGATTAAAAGACCTACGTGTGGAGCGTGGCTTGACGCTGGGGCAGCTTGCGGAGCAGACCGGGCTTTCCAAGTCTGCGCTGGGCAGTTACGAAACGGAAGACTTCAAGGACATCAGCCACTATGCCCTTATCCGGCTGGCGAAGTTTTACGGTGTGACCGCTGATTATCTGCTGGGGCTGTCTGAAATGAAAAATCACCCAAACGCCGATCTTGCAGACCTGCGTTTGAGTGATGAAATGATTGACCTGCTGAAAAGCGGGAGGATAGACAATACCCTGCTGTGTGAGCTGGCGGCGCACCCGGATTTCCCCCGGCTGATGGCTGACCTTGAAATCTATGTGAACGGAACGGCACTGAAACAGGCGCAGGGTGCAAACGCCATAGTGGACACGATGAGCGCAACTGTTATAAAAAAGCATAATCCTGGCATGAGTGATACGCAGTTAAGACAGCTTATCACCGCCCATATTGATGAGGACGAGTTTTGCCGCTATGTGATACAACGGGACATAAACGGGATTGCCCTTGCTCTGCGGGAAACACACAAGGACGATTTTTTCAGCGTCCCAGAGGATAACCCGCTAAAAGAAATGCTGGAAACTGCTGGTGAAATCGTCAGCCAGGACAGCGACACGGAACAAGCGTACTTGGCGTTTATCTGCAAACGGCTCAAGCTGAATTTTAGGAAGCTGTCAGTAGAAGAACGGAAGTGGCTGAAAAAGATTGCGGAAAAATCCGACTTGCTGAAGAATCCAAAACCGCAGAGAGGACGAAGATAAAAAATGCCTGAACGGCGGTTCTGGTTTTTCAGAACCACCATCCAGGCATTTTGTTTAGTAATAGAAAAAGGTGCAGTTGATTATTGCGTATTGTCAATCTCTCTCAAACCGGGTAGTAAAAATACGGCAAGCGCAACGATGATAATGCCAATTCCGCAAATGACAAACCATTTCTCAACTCCCAGCCGCTCCGCCAGAGGCCCGGAAATGACAAGGCCAAACGGCATGGCGAGGGAAGCGGCGCTTGTCAGTAGAGAAAAAACTCTCCCCAGATATTCTGGTTTGACCGTTTCTTGAAAAATCGCATTTTGCACACCGTAAAATGGAGCGGAAATTCCCATAACAGTACAGCACACAACAAAGACAAGAAATGCGTCTGGCGGCAAAAGCCCGGAGAGCATATTGCTAACGCCCATCAGGAGAACGGAAAGACCGATGGTGTACCGCCGTTTCTTAAAACCGCCCCAAATGCTCAGAATGACTCCGCCAAGCAGCATACCAACCGCAAAAGCAATTTCAGCGGCAGAGGCATGGGCCGGTGTTCCTTTGAAGTATGACATACAGATGAGAGGAAAAAGCGTACTGATTGGCATATAAAAGAACATATAAATTACACCAATCCAGAGCAGAGCAAAGAGGCCCCTGTTTTGCTTTAATACCACATACCCCTCTTTCATATCCTGTAAAAACTGTTGTCTTTTCGTTTCTGGACATAGTTCAGGCGTTGGTATGGACGAAATCGCAACAGTCACACAGGCAAGGATTGCACCCACAATATCTAACAATATAATTGCATTAAGAGGCCAAACAGCATATAAAAACGCTGCGGCAGCTGGACTGATAATCGCACTTACTGCTTGCATGGTCTGCGTGTAACCAGCGCATTTTGTAAGTTCCTCTTTTGGCACAATCATAGGTGTTGCTGCGCTGAATGCTGGAGAATGAAAAGCAGTTCCCGCACTTCGGATTAACAGGACAACCATAATAGACCATACGGGCAATTCCATGTAAAACGCCACCAGCGCCAGAATACCGCCAGCGGCGGCAATTATCAAATCCGCACCAATCATTACGCTTTTACGGCTGTGCCGGTCAACAAAAGCACCTGCAAACGGGCCTAAACAGGCTTGCGGCAAAAATCCAATCAGTGTTGCCGCCGTCAATATGATTGCAGAATTAGTTTTCGCAACCAAATAAAAGATAATGGCCATTTGCAAAATACCGCTGCTAATAAAGGATATTGCTTGTCCGGCAAGAAGTGTAAAATAAGTTTTTCTCCATGAATTGTTGTTTTGGGTCATAATGCGAACCTCCTTTTTTATTGCATTGTTCCTTTGTTTCTGCAATAAAAAGCAGGCGTTGTCCCACAGAGAGGGCAGACGCCTGCATAACAACAAAGCACGAAAAAACACCACGATACAGTTCAAAGACTGCTCGTGTCAAACCTACGTGTTCCTTTGCATACGCACGCAAAAAAAGCCCACCATCATGTGGAAAGGTACTTCTACTTTTTATTGCTTATTAGCGTACACAAATTAACACACGTAAGCCTCCTTCCAATCTCAAACTGTCGCACAGTATAACACACATCCGATAGACTTGTCAACCATTTTTAACCTTGTTTTCCATCTTGTTTTTCCATCTCTTACGGGCAGTAGCAAAGCCAGGCGAGCCAGTCAACGGTCAAGATGAACGGCGCTTTCAGCGCCGCCGTTGACAGTCTCGCCCGTCTTTGCTAATGGGTAATCAAGGCGGGAAAGCCATTTTAGGGCTTTCCCGCCCATTTCAATTTTGGGAGAAGAAAGGCCCCAAAATGAACGAGTGCGGCCAAACACTTTTAGGGATTGGCCACCTTGTCCACCCATCCAGCGGGGCGGCGGGGAACGGTCAAGGCCGGGCGTCAGCCCATTCATTTCAGCCTTGACGGTTTCCTGCCGTCCTGCTACTTTTCCCGGAGTGTGGCCACACATCTGGTCACGGTGTCCAGAGCTTTGGGACTTTTTGTCCCATAGGCCGGGGGCGGAGGACGAGGGACGGGGGCTTTCATAATACGCCCTGTCTGCTGCTGAAATCAGCCCTTTGTTTCCGGCTTACCAGCCCCAAACAAAGCCCTGCTTTCCTGCCGCGTCAAATGCCCTTGCCCTCCCCGGCGGCAACGGTATTTTCAGGGCAACGCCGACAGAGCGTATAACACACTACACTTTGCTCCGCAAAGTCGTGTGCCAAATGGGGCGCTGCCCCCTTTGGAAACCCCCGCAACAAACAGGTGCTATGCACCCAGCCGGGAGCATAGCGCCGTTTGTTGTCAGCAGCCCGTTTCACGGTCTGCGTGTAGTTCCTTGTAAACTGACCTAATGTGATTTTAAAATTTTTATACGTGAACCTATGGGTGCAGCATTTATAATTTTTTTTCCATTAATGATGATGGTGGTAAGCTTTATTGTTGATTCTGGGGGCAGCTATTTTATAGAAATGATTGCAGGAACGATAGGGCTTGCTATAATGTCCTCCTCAATTATGGGAGTAGCGATAGTAATTGGTATAAATAGAGAAACTAATATTTATAAAAGATATAGAATATCTAATATAAAAGAATATATGATATTTTTATCTATATTTATAGTACATACGTTTCTTACTTTGATTTCCACATTGTTACAATTTTTATTGGTTGCAATGATTTATGGAATGGATAAATTATACAGTGCGAATTTAACAGGATTTGTTGTGGACTATTTTATATCTGTAATTCTGTTTTTTTCGATAGGAATCTGTTTAAGTTCGATTATAAAGACTCTTAAAAATTTACATGGTATAACTTCGTTAACTTTTACTATCATGATGTTGCTGTGTGGTTCAGCTTTTCCAATAAGTAAAATGCCAAATTTTATGCAGAAAATAGTAATGGTGTTGCCTTTGTCCCATATAAACAGCATCTTGTATCACGATTTGACAGGGGATATTGTACATAAAGGCATCTTATATATATATGCAATGGTTGTTATTGTTATATGTTTTGGAATAGGAATAAAGTATTTCAAATGGGAGGTTGGATAATGCTGGATATATTCACGCGGAGACGGTAGTTCTATTGTCCCACAAATCACCAGATAGTGTTATCAACGTAAAGGTAGAATTTGGAGAAGGCGATGATAAGATATCGCTGGATGCGATTGCAGAGCGGGCGAAGAAGTATCAGCCGAAACCGAAAATCACATATAAAATGATACAGGAATATGTGGAGAAGAAGTATGGAGTTAAGGTACATACTGCTTATATTGCGGAAGTGAAGAAGTCATTAGGTCTGACAACGTATGATGCGCCTAATGCAGTAGAGGAATTGAAACAGCCGAGGAAACGTCCGCCGAAAGAAAAGGCAGAAGCGATAATGGAGGCGCTTAAGTATTTTGAGGTAATCTAAATGGATGAAAATATTTATCAGATTGCGGAGCAGATAGTCCAATTACATCAGAAAGCCTATGAAGTTTATTTGCCATTGGTTGAAGATGTGTGCAGCAGAACTGTGTCGGAAGATGAATTGTCACATTTGTTAGATTATTTACTGGACTTTGTGTGTGATGAAAAATCCTGGGATTGTACAAAAGGGTATGTAGAAAGTATTTGGATGTATATCCCAGTTGTATTGGGGATTATATTGAAGCATATCGGGAAATGTGGGAAGACGAAGGTGAATTGGCAAATGATTTATGAATTGGGTGGAGGATATATGTTCTAAGAGATATGTTGCTTAAGTTTATGCTGGGGAGAGGAGGATACTTATGGCGAAAATTGTTAAGGAGACTATCCATGCAAAAGGTATTGACATAGGAATCTATACCACAAATTTTGAAAATGAATTTATTTCATTAACGGATATTGCAAAATATCGAAATGAGGACGACCCGCGATTTGTGATTCAAAACTGGATGCGAAATAGAAATACGATTGAGTTTTTAGGTGTTTGGGAAGAATTGCATAATCCAGATTTTAACCGTGTGCAATTCGAGGCGGTTAAAAATGAGGATGGATTAAATCGTTTTGTTATGACACCGACAAAGTGGATTACGCAGATGAATGCTATCGGTATTGTCTCAAAAGCAGGACGTTATGGCGGAACATATGCTCATAGCGATATTGCTATGTCTTTCGCAACATGGATTTCTCCTGAATTTCAGTTATATATCATGAAAGATTTCAGACGTTCCAGATACGCTTCTAATGTTTCAATACTCTTTTGTAAGGGAGATTTTCTCCTTCCAATTCCATGTACAAATTCAATGTTTTCTTCCTGTTTCAGGGCATATAGCTTTTTGCGTAATCGTTTTACATGTTTCATTTTTACTGTATCACCATAGACAATCTGAATACCGTAAAGCTACTCGTATTCTGCAAGGAAAGCAGCGATTTTTATCAGTAACTTCTCCTGGTTTTTTGTGACTGCTTTTTCCATACAAATGTATATTTATTGGCACAGGCTTCGATTTTTGTGCCGTCTATAAAAATCGTTTTCCCTGAAATTTCTCCAAGTTCCTGAAGAAGATTAGACATTTCAGCGAGAATCCGTTTTGCATACGGGGCAAAATGAATATTGCGGAAACGCGCAAAAGTAGCATGATCAGGAACTGGCTTTCCTTCTAAAAGATACATGAAATTAATATCCCTCTTACAGTTAAGTTCCATAGAACGGGAGGAGTAATCACCATTCATATAAGAATATAAAACAATCTTCAGAAGAGTTCTTGGGGAAACTGTATTTATTCTTTCATAAGTAGAATATAAGTCAGTTAAATCCATAGCCTCCACAAACTGACTCAGCAACCGCACAGAATCATCTGCTGGAATGATTGTTTCTAAATTTAAAGAAAGTTTTAGTTGATATCCTTCTTCATTCAAAGTATAATTCTTGTGTAATAATATAGGGGTTCGCATACCTATATTTTACACCAACAGCCAGACTTTTCGAAGCCTGGCTGTTATTTTTTTGCAAAAAAAGGCCGCGCACTAATTACTTAGTGCGACAGCCCCTTCTTTATACACATTACTTTTTCAGTTTTAAACCATCGTGAAACGCTTCTCCCACACGTTCAGTAACCTTGTAATAGCCGTGGGTGTAGGGATCAAAAGCGATGGCATTGACCTTGGACATATCAATTTTTCCGTCTACCATAACGCTCTCATCAGCGGTGACATTGACCACCTTTCCGATGACACCGCAACCATATTCGTTACTCTGATACTCGATGAACTTGCATTCTAGGCAAATTGGGAACTCGTTGATGACAGGTGCATCGACGCTTTCGGCTTTGCCTGCGGTCAGACCGCTGCGGGCAAATTTGTCTGCAACTTTGTTGCCGGACTCTACTCCGAAATAATCTGCTTCCACCATATGGGCGGCATCGGCAATGCTGACGGTAAATGATCCCCGTGCCTTGATGTTCTGCACAGTCTTATGGGTTTCGGTAAGATTCAGCGCAACGGTACCTCGATCTTGCATCGTACCCCAAGCAGCGTTCATTACATTTACGCTACCATCCTCATTATAAGTCGCAACCATCAGAACTGGCATAGGAAAAATGCCTTCGGTGATTTTCAGTTTTGTTCTCATGATAACATCTCCTTGCGATTAGTTTGACAGGATGATTCATCCTACTTATAATTATATCTAAGCCAAAACATCAATTCAAGTACTGATAAAAAAGATAGGTACTATCCAAGGAGAAAGTGATATGATACAGAATTACATCGAAAATGCCAATTTTGAAGATACTGGCTTTGCCTACACATTGTCCCTGATTTCCGGTAAACATAAGATGGTCATTCTCTACTGTCTGATGGAGTTTGAAACGGTGCGTTTCAACGAGCTGAAACGGTATCTGAAAACCATTTCCGACAAGACCCTTAGCACAAATCTCAAGGAGTTGGAAGCCGACAGGCTGATTGTCCGCACCGAGTATCCGCAGATTCCGCCAAAGGTGGAGTATTCCTTGTCTGAGCGTGGAAAATCATTAATGACCGTGCTAGACCAGCTTTGCATCTGGGGCGAGGAGAACCGACTGACAGAGTGACAACTTGCAGTTTATCGGGCAAAGTTACAAGCATAAAACATTGATTATTTCCCGACAACAGATAGGGTTGATATGTTTCCACGAACTTATGACATTAACCCCATTAACTCGATCCATGTGGAGACGGTATGTCTGCTGTCAAGAAAAAATAAATAAACAGATAACGGACCCCTTGCAGAAATGCAGGGGATTGTAAATAAGACTTTCGTGCATATGATATTGAACTGACTTATGTGAAAAAAAGTGACACCACTGGTGACATTTTTGATGGAGGTGCTTAAAATGGCGAAAAGGAAAAATGAAATAAGTATTCGTTCAAGTGCAGCAGAATATCTTACCTATGTTGCTTCTATGGGAGAACAGGAAGATAGTATTGAGATGCGCTATGAGGATGAAAACATATGGCTTACACAGAAAATAATGGCTACGCTCTATGATGTTGCTCTGCCGACAATCAATGAGCATATCAAAAAAATATATTCTGACAGCGAATTGGAGGAGTCGGCAACTATTCGGAAATTCCGAATAGTTCAAACGGAGGGCAATCGCCAGGTCCAGAGAGAAACAAACCATTACAACCTGCAGATGATTATTGCCGTTGGCTTCAAAGTGAATAATGAACGAGCAGTGCAGTTTCGCAAATGGGCAAATAGCATTGTGAAGGACTACACCATCAAAGGCTGGGTTATGGATGATGAGCGTCTGAAACGAGGCACATATTTGACAGATAAATATTTTGATGAACAGCTTGAACGTATCAGAGAAATTCGTGCAAGTGAAAGAAAGTTTTATCAGAAAATCACAGATATATATGCCACGGCGATAGACTATGACAAAACATCCGCAACAACCAAAAAGTTTTATTCCACTGTTCAGAATAAAATGCACTTCGCAGTTCATGGTCATACGGCTGCTGAATTGATAGTGGAACGTGCCGACCATCAAAAGGAATATATGGGGCTTACTACATGGGCAGATGCTCCAGATGGTAAGATAAAAAAAAGTGATGTGACGATTGCTAAAAACTATTTGAGCGAGAACGAACTGCATCAATTGAATCGTATGGTAACTGCATATCTGGATTTTGCTGAAAATATGACGTTAAGACATATTCCTCTTACTATGGAGGATTGGGAAAAACGACTTAACAGTTTTATAGAAATGTTTGATTATGGTATTTTGCAGGATGTTGGAAAGGTTTCCGCTGAAATTGCCAAACTCCATGCTGAAACGGAATTTGAGAAATATCGTGTAATTCAAGACAGATTGTTTATGTCCGACTATGACAAATACTTGCTTGAGTTGGAAGAGAAAATGAAAGAAGAATAAACGGAAAATTAGAATTTAACACGAACAAGATTTAATTATAGGAGTGTACTCAATGTGGCTTTTAGGGAGTATTTTTATATTCACATCACTATTAATTCTATACATAAAATATAGGGTTGTTTTTACTGGCGAAAAATGCAAAGGGAACATAATCGACATTGTAGAACAAAATGCAGGTTATGTAGTAGGTGGTGTTAATGTCAAAAAGCATGCTTATATAGTGAAGATTAAAAACAAAAAATATCATACTGCACATGGTTGTATCTTTTTGTCATTGGGAAAGAGAAATATTGGAAAAGAAATTTCCGTATTTAAGAATGAAAAATATGGAAATGAGGTTTTCAAATGCTTTGATTTTCGTATAGAGATTGTTGCTTTGTTCGTATTTTTATTTGGCGTTTTTATGATCTACTCAGCCTTATGATAAAGCCAAGCAGGTTTCAGTTTGAAAAGAAGTTATACGCAAAGAAAAATTTAGAAGTTATGGAGGAAACCATATGGAAAATTTAAGTGCATATAGATACTGTATCGCTATGAAAAAAGGTCGAAAAATATTAAATCTGATTGTGGGCTGCTTAATGATTCTTATAAGTATCATTTTCATAACCACAACTGTTTTTAGCTGTATTTTTATGCAGGAATTTGTTTATTACACATTTTTAGCAATATTCCTTATAATTATACCCCTACCTCTTTTTATTTTTGGAATTATAGGTATTGTCTCAGCTACAAAACGAGTTGAAGTTTATAAAGGAAAAGTGATTTATCATATTGGTTTTAAAAATAAGGAATATCGTATGTCTGATATTAAAACATCAAAAACAAAAAGTGAAACATATAGAACAGGATTAGATTATGGAAATATTGTACCCACCTACAGTTATGATAAATTAACTGTATTCTATGATAAAAAAGGGAAAAAGATTTTTAAATTTGGATTGGCATACGATAATGTAGAACGACTGAACGCAGATGTTAATAATACTCAAAAAAGCATAGCAAAACAGCATAACAAGAACTAAATAAATTTCAGTTTCACTGACATATTCCCACAAACGGCTCAACTACGAAAAAGGCTATGGACTTGTTTCCATAAACGATAAAATAGCCAAGACATTTATACTGTCGTATCGAGCCATGTGGAGACGGTTGTCAAGTTGGTTAGAAAAACTTCCGACGCATATATCGAAATTACCGTGGATATGGATGGACTTGATTTGACTGCTTCGGAAGCAAAGGTAACGTATCAGGAAATTAAGGAGTACATTAAGGAAAAAGTATGATGTAAAAGTGTCTTCGCTGTATATTGCTCAGATAAAGCAAAAGCACGGAATTATCGAAAGAGAGAATTACAATACGGCAAAGTCTGAAAATGCGAAACAGCCACAGTGTCTGCCGGAGAAAGAGAAGTTGATTGAGGAAGCACTACGGCATTTTAAGATGATTTCATAGAATAGGTAAAATTAGAAAAATTGTACGTTCAATAGATACTGAAGAATAAGTGAATGGAGGGAAGCAAATGGGTATCTCAAACAAAGAAAATACTAGAGCTGCAATAATACTGTCGGAGCTTGGCATAAGCGAAGACGGTTATGAATTTGCTTCTGATATAAAGACTGTGCTTGCCAGTGCTAAAGTTGAATTATCAGTAATTACTTCAAAACTGAATGAAAGTACCAGTACCCTTAAGAAATTAACTCAAGAGTGTGACAAGACGGATTATATTTTGGCAGCATGCAGTGGAGCAATCTGTGGCGTGATGGATATTTTCCTTGTGGGAAAACCAGGAGAGTCTCCTGTTGGTGACGTTACTGACAGGTGGTTTGAGAATCGCACTATGGATTTTGCAAAGATGTGTGGATGGGACGATTCGAATAATAATTCGTTGTCTGCTGCTATAAAACATTTAGAAAAGAAATTCAAAATTCCATATGATCAGAGAGGCGCAGGTGATGTGGCCAGCTGGGTATTTGATCTCAGCCTAAAAAACCATCACTTCAAATCCCTAGGTCACAATCCAACACTGTTGGGGTTGTTTTTCTCTATTCTTGATCAGTTTACAAATACTTCTCATTTTGTATCCGGTGGTGAATTAATAGCATTACAGGAAGCAGATGGTAAGTTTGAACTACAGGGGGCTAATGTTCCGAGCAAACTGTTCTGTGGGGTTGCAAACTGGTTTGGACATCTGATTTCAGATATGTCTGGATCTTCAAGTAGCAAAGGACGTGGTATGGGTATTCCGTCACCGTTCTGGAGCTGGACAAATGACATAATCGCTATTAAGAGAAAATTGCATATTCCAGTTAGAGAATTTGATAAATCATTTAATGAACTTGCTCTTGAAATATATAAGCAGGGATATGATGCTAGATTTCAAGCGGCGCAGGCAATACCAGTATTTGTAAATGAAGTCCTGGCTAGATCGATGTATTCAATTAGGCGTTTGATAAGATTTTTTACTACAACAGAAAAAACGGACAGGACGTTTTCGTCGTTGTGGAAAGCGTGTGAGCCATTTAGCAATGCAACGGTAAAACGTATGCTTACCGTTGCTCATGGTACATTCTGCCTTGTTGATGCGGGTGATGCAGTAGCACGTGGATTTATTACTGGTGGCGGCACATTGAATGTTGCTGAGTTTTTCATGCGATTAAATATAGTCGGCGTGGGAAGATTCACTATTTCATTATATGGAGAAGCTAGCAGAGGAATAAAACGACATTCACTAAAAGAAGAAGTCGTAGTTTTAAGACGAGAGAAGGTCATTGTTGCCGATTATGTTGAGGGATTAAAATTCCTTGCAGAAGTGTATGATGATAAAGAGTTGCTTTTGTTCACACAAAAATTAAAAGAAAGTAACATGTACATCAAGGCTTTTGGAAAGTCTACATTGTTGGCAGAAAAAAGAAATGTTCCAAAGGATCAGATATTGCGTAATAAGGCTGATATCGATTCTTACTTCAAAGGAGGGAACGCATAGATGAAAGGCAAAAAGAAATCTAAGCTTCAACAGGCCCAGGATAAAGCACAAGCTGCAATTAATCTTACCAATAAAACGATTGAAGAGCTTGGTAGCCATACAAGTGGATTATACGAGTCATTAACAAGTATTCAGGAATTATTTGATAAGATTCGAAATGTTCCTAGTGATAAGAAACTTCAATATGAAGAACTTAAACAGATCAGATTAAACTGGAAACAGCAGGCGGAGAAGATTGAGAAAAATTAACAGGAAGCCGCTATCAAAAATGCAGGTGCGGCAGGAGCCGGCTTAGGTGTTGCGGTTGTAACGATGGGACCTACTGTGGCGATGGGAGTTGCAACTACATTTGGTGTTGCATCAACAGGAACAGCCATTTCAGCTCTTAGTGGTGCAGCAGCTACAAATGCTGCATTGGCTTGGCTCGGAGGAGGAGCTCTTGCTGCTGGCGGTGGAGGCATGGCCGCTGGTGAAGCTTTCTTGGCTTTGGCGGGTCCGGTTGGATGGGCTATTGCGGGAGTGTCACTCGTATTATCGATGAGAGTGGAAAGTTGAATGAGGCAATTGAGAACATTCAGACTTTTGGATTAGATTACAATTTGATGACAGGAGAACAGCAGTACGCACTTGGTTCGTATGTGAATTTAATGCTTTCATCAACGCAGTTATTAATCAATCCAATCAAAGGCTTAATGCCAAAATTCTCTATGGAGGATTTTGAAGAATTCATAGCCTGGAAGGATAGGAAGGCAAAGAAGAGTATCTGTGAAGAATATAAAGACTTCATTGCTTCTTTGGCAAGCCTGCTCTATAAGATAGAGTTAGATGATAAAGACAAGAAGCTTTTATGGAAAGCACTTAGAAAGAATAAGAAGATGCTTAAATCGATGGATATCTCAAAGAAGGAATTTGACATGGACATTATGAATGCAATCCTTGAGGCATTGAAGTTTAAGTATAAAAAAGTAAAATAACCATTTAACGATAGAAACAAGGTGGCTTACACAGATGTAACGCAAGTGCCATTATTACATCCCTTTGTCTATCTTAAAAACGATAATGATGTGCAAAGGCTTGTGCCCAATATGATTCTCACAGACCCCAATGCGGATATTACGAACGTGGTGGGGGTAGGGACTCTTAAAGATAGGTAGCTCTCTTATATTTTTGTCCGCCATACGCAGGATACGCTACTTGCAAGCGATCTCAATGACATGAGCAAGTACAACAATCTGAATCACATCAAAAAAACAGACTTGCTTATGATAACACTATTGAATGACTTTCAATATTGTAACCAATTCCTCCATAAGCGTCTTCTCTTTTCTTATCCCCCATATAATTTGTATTCCCCTTCCGCCTATAGTATAATGAATTTATTATAGCATTTGCAAAAGGAGAAGCAGACGATGAACAAAATTGCAGAAGATATTATTTTTTTAAAAGACAATCTGGACAAAGGCGATCCGCGGTCTCTGGAGTCTATCAGAAAGAGAAATCTGGAGAAAGAGCAGAGTGCAAAAAATTATTGGGGAGGGGTGCCGTACATCGCTGCGCTGATTGTAGCCGCGATTTCTTTCTTTCCGGTGCGGAATTTTGCTGACGAAGCTCTTCGACTTTTGGACGGAACCAAGCTGGCGTTGGCTTTCGTGGGAATCGTGTATGTATGCAATTACAGAAACCCGATCAGATACATTCTTTCTTCCCTTTTGAGCGTATGGGCGCTTGGTATCTACGATGCTTATCTGTGGTTTTATGATCCGATCGCACCGAAGATTGCAGTCATTGCAGTCATAGCCATTGTCATTGCGCTCATCGGCAACACGGTAAAGCGTAAAAAGCGAAAGACACAGAAAAAACAAGTGCAAGCCAGAGAGGAAAAAGAGGACAAGCTGACCCAGAAGCTGCATCAGATGATGGAAATCGAATACCATCTGCATATAGCACATTTAAATGATGCTATCGGGGAGGACGGCTGTTTTATGAAAGCGAAATCCCCAGAATATTATGCAGATGGTATGAGTGCAGTCTGGAATATTGAGCGAAGAAGACGAAATGACAGAATTGCTTTCGTCAAGGCTTTCGACAGGGAACTTCAGTATCCGGCGGCACAGATTCCGGAAGAAAAAGAAGTCAACAGAGAAAAATTGTACGGAGATTTTCTTGTTTCCTCTGTTTTCGATGAGTCTGTCTGTAAGGCGGAACAGGAAGCCGGAATCCATTTGCGCCAGTTGCTTTTAAGCCGAGAAGAAACTTTGTACGTGAACAACGATAAGCGGGAAGCTTACCTTAAAATCCTTCGTAGCCTGCTTGATAATATGCCGCAGCTAAAATTTAATGTAAACGCTGTTGCGGCTCTGGGTGAAAAGATTTTCGTCGGAGAATACATGTATGAGGAAAAGTACTGGCTGGAATTTCCGAATCTGAGAGCGGCAGCCTTGCCGGTTCTGCAGTCGCCGGCATTTAAAACTGTCGAGAGATTAAATCAAATCTATGAAGAAAGGTTGAAAGGTTTTAACGCTGACTTAAAAAGTACCTTAATCGGCGCGGACGGCGAGAGGGAAGTTGCAGAGACGCTCAACGATTTTGCTAAGCTCGCAGGTGCGGACAAAATGCGTGTTCTTGCAAATGTGCGCATGGAATTAGACGGGATGAGCCTGGAAAGTGATTTCATCGTGATTTGTCAGCACGGTGTGTTCGCGTTGGAAGTGAAGAATCTTGGCTCTACAGGATCCTATAATATTACCGTAGAAAAAGACGGTCTTTGGAAAAAGGTGATGAAAAATGGGCGCTGGAAGCAGATGCCGGATTCTATCAGCAGACAGAATGAAAGACATCTTATAGGCATTGAGCGGGTCATCAACTCCAAGTTGAACAATTCGTCAGAACATTGGATTTCCGCTAAATCTTTAATCGTATTCGCCAACGCTGTGGTTGGAATCAGAAACTACTCCGACAATGTGATTATCCGAGATTCCGAAATCATGACAGAAATCCGAAAGCATCCAATCTGCTTAAATGAACAGCAGATTGCTGAAATTGCAGAGATTCTTCAGGCAGAGAGCTTGTCGGCAAAGAAGTACAAGATAGAAAACTGGATGACCAAACTGGTTCCGATTCATCTGGAACTGGCACAGCGCACCCAGGAGTTGTACCCGTATCTGCAAGATTATATTGACATTATGACCGCTATCAACTATAAGATGAATCTGGGCGTATCTCTGCCCGATTATCAGGTGGCTGAGGAGAGTATTTCGCTTGCTGATGATGAGAAGGAATATCAAAAATCTGCAGAAGAAATCACGATGGAGCAGAAAGCTGAAGAAGAGCGGCGGCAGGAAGCCATCCGGCGAGATCACGAAGCGGCGCAGCGCATAGAGGAAAGTCGTCGGGCACAGGCTGCTTATGATGATGAGATGAGTCCGGAGGAGCGCTACTTTAGCTTTGACGCCTATATGAAAGGCGAGACCCACAATATCTATTATCAGGACAGCAATAACAATACTAAGAAATAATCTATGATTGTAAAAGCCCAAGATTCTCAGCCTGAATCTTTGAATCTTGAGCTTTTGCTAAATTGCCGGCAAAGTCCGGACAGAGGAACAAAAAATACGATTGAGCTAGTTGTAATATTAAAAAAGAAAGTAGAGCAGATCATGGAAGAAAGGTTACTGATCGTTGAAGATGACAAAAAATTAAATGAGGGAATACGTCTCGCCTTAAAGAATGATTCGTATATATTTTATCAGTGCAGAACCTTGCAGGAGGCGAGACAGATTCTAAATAAGGATAGTGTGACATTGATTTTATTAGATGTGAATTTGCCGGATGGAAATGGGATCGATTTTGTGCGGGAAATACGGAAAACCAGTCAAGTGCCGATCATCCTGCTTACTGTAAACAACATGGAAGTAGATATCGTAACAGGATTGGAAGCCGGAGCAAATGACTATATCACGAAACCATTTAGCTTGATGGTACTGCGTGCGAGAGTGGCTGTACAGCTGAGAAATAAAGAAACAATAGATAAGGATCGTATAGTGCTGGATGCATTTGAATTTCATTTTGATAAAATGGAATTTTTTAAAGACGGAGAACCGATCGAGCTTAGCAAGACAGAACAAAAGTTGCTGCGAGTGCTGTGTGAAAACAGAGGAAAGATCTTGAAACGAGAATATCTGATCGATACAGTGTGGCAGGGAGATACAGAGTATGTGGATGATCATGCCTTGACAGTTGCGGTAAAACGGCTCAGGGATAAATTGGAAGAAGATGCGCAAGCGCCTGCATATATCAAGACGGTCTACGGAATTGGTTATACATGGGCGGTGAAAGGATGACTGAGGAAATTTTATGCATTGTCGGAATGTTTATCCTAATAGGAATCTTTTGGTACAGTGTTTTCTATCAGAGAGAAAAAAGGCTTTTGGGGCGATTACAGCAGATGCTGGATCATGCCATAGATGGAGAGTTGGAACGTACAGAAATATCCGAAGAAAAATATTCCGCTCTTGAAAACAGCATGAAACAATATTTAGATACACATCTCCTGGCGAGGAAAAATCAGGAAGAACAAAAAGAAGTTATACAGAGACTTATTTCCGATATTGCACATCAGACATTGACACCTATTTCAAATTTGAAAATCTATGGGGAAATGCTCTCGGAGTCAAATGGAGAAAAGCAAGAGGAGATTGCTACCATTTTGGAGCAGACTGAAAAATTAGATTTTCTGATACGATCGCTGGTAAAATTATCGCGAATGGAAAGCGGGATCATAGCAGTACATCCAAAAGCGGTGAGTACGAAACAGTTACTGGAGGCAATTCGGCAAGAGTTTGCAGCAAAAGCAAAGGAAAAGAACATCGTGTTAAAAATATGTGACACAGATCTGCCTGTTGTCTGCGATCTGAAATGGACGGCAGAGGCGTTGGGAAATATTGTGGACAATGCGATCAAATATACGCCAGATGAAGGTATGGTGCAGATTAAAGTGGAGCGATATTCTTTCTTTGTCAGGATCGATGTGACCGACAATGGCTTAGGGATGGAAAAGGAAGAGATACCAAAGATATTCGGACGGTTTTACCGGAGTTTGTCAGTGGCGGAACAGCCAGGAGTAGGAATCGGTCTGTTTCTTGCAAGAGAGATCATTCAAAACCAAAAGGGGTATGTGAAAGTAAAATCAGAGATAGGAAAGGGATCCACATTTTCTGTATTCCTTCCTGTATAAAGACCGAAAAGACATGTCCCTCCGGGCACCCCGTAATACATGCCTTACAGGCGGGCGTGCTGCGCACGATAAGGTATCAATATTGTGATATTTCAGAAACCAGTTGGAGACATTATTATGCTAAAGTCTGTATTGTAAAGCGCAATACAGATTTTCTTCATTTCATAGGAAACTTTGTTTCCATGTAAAAAACCTTCTGGGGCTGCGCATTTTGTTAAACAAGGAGGAAGACATGTATATAGTAAAAGCAGTGGAGTTACAAAAAACATACGGGCAGGGAGAAACGGAAGTTCGAGCGCTTGATGGTGTGAATTTGGAAATAGAAAAAGGGGAATTTGCAGCGATCGTCGGAACATCAGGGAGTGGAAAGTCTACGATGCTCCATATCATTGGCGGATTGGATACTCCGACATCCGGGCAGGTGATCGTGGATGGACAGGAGCTAAGCCATATGACAGATGAAGAGCTTACCATTTTCCGGCGCAGAAATATCGGTTTTGTATTTCAGCAGTATAATCTGGTTCCGATGCTGAATGTATGGGAGAATATCATTCTTCCGGTGAAACTGGACGGGAAAAAGATTGCGAAAAACTATGTGGATGAAATCATCGATACACTGGGAATCCGGACAAAATTGGAAAATCTGCCAGGCACTTTATCCGGAGGACAGCAGCAGAGAGTAGCGATTGCGAGGGCTCTGGCGGCAAAGCCAGCCATTTTGCTGGCTGATGAGCCGACCGGAAATCTGGATTCCAGAACCAGTCAGGATGTATTAGGGCTTCTGAAAGTGACCAGCCGGCAGTTTCACCAGACGATCGTGATGATCACCCATAACGAGGAGATTGCCCAGATGGCAGACCGGATTTTGCAGATCGAAGACGGAAAAATCGTCTCAGACAGCGGATTGGTATAGCAGGAGGGCGGTCAAATGGTAAAAGTAGAGAATACAGAGACGCTGCGGCTGCTGACAAAGCGTTTCATGAAAATGAATCGGGCCAGAAATGTCATTGCTGTCATTGCAATTGTGCTGACTTCACTTTTATTTACAAGTCTTTTTATGGGAAGCGCCTCTATGATCCTTTCCAGAAGAGCAACGGAGATCAAACAGTTTATGAATTCGGCGCATGCCAATGCGCAGGATCTGTCGGAAGAAGAGGCAAAGCGGCTGCAGCAGACAATAGAACGAAGTGAACAGATAGAGCGATATGGAACAGGGATTTTCCTGGGCGCAGGAGTGGATGAGCGTTTTGGTTTTTCGGCAGAAGTCAGATATGCGGATGAAAATATGGCAGAAAGCTTTAATTGCCTGCCAACTACAGGGAGACTGCCGAAAGAAGAGAATGAAATTGCTCTCAGCAGTATTATATTAGAATCGCTCGGTGTTACGCCGAAGATCGGTGAAGAAGTAACGATCACCTGGGAAGTGAATCCTGCGCTTAAGAAATACCAGACAGATACGTTCAGGGTATGTGGTTTCTGGCAGGGGGATAAGGCGGTTTTAGGACAGATCATCTGGGTATCAGAAACCTATGCCCAAGAAGAACGCTATCCTGTGACACAAGAAGAATTGGAAAACGGTATCTACAACGGCGGTAAGGAATATTGTGTCTGGTACAAGAATCTTTGGAATATAGAAAAAAAGACTGAAAGTCTGTCTAAGGCGGCTGGGTTTATGAAAGCCGGGACAGGAATGGAAGTCAATCCGGCATATAATCTTTTGGAGGAGGATTCCTTTTCGTTTTTTTCACTTATCGTCATGATTTTGTTTGTGATACTGGCGGGATACCTGATCATTTATAATATCTTTCATATTTCTGTGAAAACAGACATTCGTGCCTATGGACTGCTGAAGAATGTAGGGACAACGGGAAAACAGCTGAAAAGAATTGTTCGTATGCAGGCGTGGAGGCTGTCGGCAGTCGGGATCCCGATCGGATTGCTTTGTGGGTATATTGCAGGCGTCTGTATGGCTCCATCGCTGACGGCGGACGCTGCGATCAGCGCACAGGCGGGAAAGACGTCCCAGACAGTGATAGCAGCCAATCCATTGCTCTTTCTTGCTGCGGCGATCCTGACACTTTTGACGGTCTATCTCTCCAGTCTGCAGGCGTGCAAAATGGTGGAAAGAGTCTCCCCTGTGGAAGCCCTGCATTTGGCGGAAGGAGAGCAGATGCAGCGCAAAATAAAAAAGAATACTTCTGTATCCTGGTGGGGGATGGCAGTCCAAAATGTGTGCAGAAACTGGAAAAAGGGATTTATCGTCATGCTTTCTATTGCTCTTTCTATGGCGGTCGTAAACGGCATTGTCATGTTGGTACAGGGGTATGATTTTGATTCTTACAGGAAAGTATTTTTGGCATCCGACTTTCAGCTGGATCAGATGACCGGCAGTTTATCTAATACGAATTTTCATGGTATCACGCCGGAGATCAAAGAAATTTTACATAAATGTCCCGGAAGTGAGAAAACAGGATATGTATATTACTCCGAAGAAACACATAGGATGGAACCGGAACTTCTGAAAACTTGGGAAACATTTGCAGATAAGTATGAAGAAAATTGGACCGATTATGAAAAGCAGATCTGGGAGGAGGCAAAAGTTTCTAATACAGTAAACGTACATTTTCTCGGAATCAGTGAGGCGGTGTTTGACAAATTGGAATGGAGAGGGGAAAAGTGCTCTTGGGATGCCTTCAAGAATGGTGACTGCGTGATCGTAGATTATGGGGATAAATATGCGGAACATCCGATTTCTTATTATCAAGCTGGGGATGTTTTTCAAATGGAGTATGCCAATGGACAGAGCAAGGGGTATGAAGTCATCGGTGAAGCTTTGATGCCATATGCATTGGATTATCCATACACTGATCTCATCTATATTACGGTATTGGTTCCGGAAGCGGAGTATATCGCCCGGACGGGAAATGAAGCAGCCATGTATGCTGCCATTGACGCAAAGAAAGGGGCGGATAGGCAGATAAAAGCATACATTGACGAAAATGTTTTGAAAGAAAACGATATGATCAATGTTTTTTCAGTATTGGATATGAAGGAGAGCTTTCAGCGGTTTGTCAGCAAATATTATATGATCGGCGGATTTCTTGTAGCAATCTTAGCGTTTATCGGCATTATGAATTTCTATAATACAACGGCGACTTCTGTTATAAGCAGGAAAAAAGAGCTGGCGCTTTTGGAAGTCGTGGGAATGACAAAAAAACAGATTGCCAAAATGCTGGTAGCTGAAGGGTGTATATATCTGGGCGGCGCATTTGTAACTGCGATCGTGTTGGTTGTGTTTGGCGCCGAGAGGATCTTATCGAATACGCTCGGTGCGGCATTTTTCTTCCGTATGCGTCTTACAATAATGCCATGTATTCTTATGATTCCGATCTTAATAGGGATTGCCTATGTGGTGCCCAAGGTTCAGTTTGAAAAGATGAGCCGGGAAAGTATTGTTGACAGGATCCGCAAAGAATAGGTGCAGACAGACTAAATCAAGCAAGATCAGAAGGGGATAACTTCCGGTATTTCAGAGGAGTTTCTCCTTCTCTTTTTTTAAACATCTGGATAAAGTGCGCCGTGTCAGAAAAACCGACCTGAGAGGCGATCGTATCAATACTGTTGTTTGTTGTTTTGAGAAGACGTTTGGCTTCATTGATCCTTAATTGTATCAAGTATTCTTTGGGGGAGGAACCGGTATATTTGCGGAATTCTCTTGTCAAGTGCGTGCTGCTGATACCGAACTGTCTGGTCAATTGGCCGATCGTAATAAAATCAGATAAAGAGGACTTCATAAAGAGTATGATCTCTTCGATCACAGAAGGCTGTCCGGAATATGTCGGGGAGGAATCTGAGCCGACGAGAAGATCTGTCAACAAGATGTTGAACAGGCAGGATAATTTATATTCTGCGTAAGGCGTAAGCTTCTGTGTGATCTTTAGGATTTCGTACTGCATCATTTCAAAATTAGGACAGGAGGTGTCGGAGAATTTGACACTTCCTTTTTCTAAATATTTTTTGAATAGATGAGAAACCGGATTCCCGTGGAAATGCAGTACAGTACTTTTCCAATAGGTACTGTTGGTACGGTAATAGTGATGTTTATGGCAGTCGATAAAAAAGCCGTCACCTTTTTTTAAAATATAGCTTTTCCCATTATATTCAAGGTATCCTTCTCCTTCCAGTGTATATCGAAGTTCATAAGCATGCAGACCGGAACGGTCGGTGTAATAAGAGGCGTCTTCTGTCAGGATGAGGAAGGCGATCGGATAGATTAAATTGGCGCGAGCATTGCTGCTGATGATGAAATCAGATAACACCTGTGTTGTTCCTGATATGTGAAAGTGATCTGTCTGAAATTCTTTTAGCAGTGCCAGTCTGTCGGATGTCAGATGGTTAGAATTGCGGGCGTAGTAATCCTGGCGGTTTTTTTCGGATACAGATCCTTGTATGGTGATAAGCGGAAGTGACTGATAATTCATAATAGGCTCCTTTTGAATGGGTGAAAAATTATATTTTATGGGTTTTTACTCTATATCAATATAAAAAATATCCGAATATAATTAGAATATATCATATAAATTGGCCAAGAAAAAGATATGGGTAATAAATTATGCTATAAAGTATGAGGAGATAGTTATGGGAAAAGAAGAAAAAGTAAAGATCAGTCAGGGCGCGGCATTTGGAGCCGGAGCCATACCAAATATTTTGGCGAGTACGATTTTAGGGACATTTTTGACGATCTATCTGACAGATATCGCAGGGCTGCCTGCTGCGCTGATAGGCACCGTAATCTTGCTTTTGCGTATTACGGATGGGATCAGTGATTTTATCATGGGATATGTGATCGACCACACAAAGAGCAGGTGGGGAAAGGCAAGACCCTGGCTTTTAGTAGGGGCTCTGGGCGTAGCGGTTTTGTTGGTTCTGCTCTTTCAGGTTCCGCAAAATATGTCTATGGGTGCCAAAGTCGTCTACTTTGTGATCGCATATTTCAGCCTGATGACAGTATTTGTTACAATAAGCGGCGTTTCAATGGCGACGATGCTCCCGTTGGTAGAAAGTGACAGGAAAAAACGAAATATCCTGGGCGCTGCGGAGATGGCGGGAACGATGATCGGCGGTATCCTGGCAACGACAGTTACTTCGGTGTTGTTGAAGCAATTTGGCTATACACAAGAAGGCTACCGGAATACCATGCTTGTCTATGCAGCGGTGATCCTGCTCACAGGAGGATACAGTTTCTGGAAATTAAAGGAGAGGACAGAAAATCATGACAACTGTGAAGCAGAAAGCAAACTGCAGGCTAAAATGTCTGTAAAAGACGCATTTGTGGGGTTAAGTAAAAATAAATACTTCTTTTTTGCTACAGGTGCAGGGCTGATGGTGAATTTGCGAAATGGTATCATCAGTGGGATTGGCATTTATTTTTGCAGGGATGTATTGGGGGATATCGATGTATTTACCTTTATGACATTGGTTATGCTGCTTCCGGTAATACTTGCGCTTCCGATAGCCGTTTCTTTATGCAATAAATATGGAAAATATAAGACGTTATGCGTGGGAAGCTGTTTTACGGTAGTAGGTTCTGTCGTAGTACTAGTGAGTGTATATATCCCCAGACCAAGCGCAGCGCTGCTTTTGATCGGAATGGGGATATGCGGAGTTGCGGGTTCTGCATTTTCTGCATGTTTTCAATCGCTTTTGGCAGAAGTGTGTGATTATGGGGAATGGAAGACGGGTATGAAGATGGAGGGCATCATTTTCAGTTCTACCAGTATAGGAAATAAAGCCGGAGCCGGACTGGGGTCGGCGATTTTAGGATGGCTGCTCGCGTTTGCGGCGTATGACGGGCAGCTTGTGGCGCAGAGCGCTCATACGATCGCGGTGGAAAAAGCGGCAATGGCATTTTCGCCGCTTGTGTGTAATCTGCTTATTTTATTGTGTCTGAGTCTGTGCAATCTGGATAAGATCATGCCGGAAATTCAGAAGACATTGCGAAAGGAAAAGAATGACAGATCATGAAAATATGGAAAGAAAAGTTTATAGAGCCGGAATTAGACATCTGTACAGAAGAGGAACAGCCTGCCTCCTATATCAGAAAGGTTTTTGTGATTGAAAAACCGGTTAAACAGGCGCAGTTGGAGATAACGGCATTAGGAGTATATAAAGGATATCTCAATGGAAAAGAATTGGATGAGCAGATGCTGCTGCCGGGATACACGGATTATAAATACAGAGTCCAATATCAGAAATATATTGTGACGGATCGGCTTCGGAGAGGAGAAAATGTACTGGCGGCAGCAGTCGGCGACGGATGGTACCGGGGCTGCCTTGGGATAGGCAGCAAGCGAAACAATTATGGGACAAAACTGCAGTTTTTTTGTCATCTTGCTATTATGTATGAAGATGGGACCAAAGAAGAGATATATTCGGATGAAAGTTTTCGCGCTGCGCAGACGGGGCCTATCCGGGAAAATAATATAAAAACGATCGAGCGGTATGATGCAAGGAAAGAATTAGAGGGATGGAATCGCCCCGGATATGACGACAGCAGATGGCACGGTGTCAAAAAGAGCGCTTATCATGGAAATCTGGAAGAAGCACATGGGGAAAAGATATTGCCCCATGAACGGTTTACACCGCAGGTCTTGCATACGCCGGATGGAAGTACAGTGTTGGATTTCGGACAAAATATGGCGGGATACGTACAATTTACAGTTTCCGGAAAGGCAGGACATACAGTCTGTCTGACGATGGGAGAGGTGTTGGATAAAAACGGCAATTTTACTATGGAGAATCTGGCCGCGGAAGGGGCGTCACTTATCAGTGGGGAAGTAGGACAGCGTTTGGAATATATTTTAAAAGACGGGCGACAGGTTTACCGTCCCTTTTCTTTGATCAGCGGGTTTCGGTATGTGCGTCTGGAAAACTGGCCTGAAGAGGTCAGAGGGGAAAATTTTCAGGCGAGAGCCGTGTATTCAGATCTTCCGTTTGTCGGAGATTTTTCCTGTTCTAACGAGTGTATCAATCAATTAGTCAAAAATGTACGTTGGAGTCAGAAATCAAATTTTGTAGATATACCGACAGATTGTCCCACACGGGAGAGAAGCGGATGGACTGCGGATATTTCGGTGTTTGGAGAAACAGCCTGCTATCTGTCAGACACGAGAAAATTCCTGAAAAAATGGCTGGTGGATTATCAACTGGAACAGGGAAAAGATGGGAATCTGCCCTATGTGGTACCGGAAGGCGGAAAGCCGGGAAGGCAAAGAGGATGCATGGGATGGTCGAATGCTGTTTCAAATCTGGCATGGATCTTATATCGCTTTTACGGAGAGAAGCAGATTCTGGAAGAAGTCTATGATACAGTAAAGCGATTTGTGGAGTTTAATATAAAAAGAGCATCTGAAACAAATCCATTTTTCCTCTTCAAGAGAGGAAAACATCGGAAATATATCATTGAAACAGGATTTCATTACGGAGAGTGGCTGGAGCCGGGAACGGCTATGTATAAAGACTTTTTCAAAGATTTGCTGTTCCCGGATACAGAAGTTACGACGGCGTGGTTTTACGAGACGGTAAAACAGCTGGCAGACATGGCAGAGCTGCTGGATAAAAAAGAAGATTGGAAGAAATATCATAATTTACAGAAAGAGATACAAGAGGCATATCAGAAAGAATTTTTGAAAAGGGGGACGGTTCGTTCCAAGAGACAGTGCAGATATGTACGTCCGATAGCGATGGGACTGCTGACAGATAAACAAAAAGAAGAAGCACTGATAAGGTTGAATGAAATGTGTGTGCAGAATCAGTACAGAATCGGAACCGGCTTTTTGACAACCTATCAGATTTTGTCTGTTCTGGCTGATGGAGGATATGTCGAAACGGCATATAGAATGTTGGAAAACACTAAACAACCCGGATGGCTGTTTGCGGTAACAAAAGGAGCGACAACGACATGGGAGAATTGGTATGGAATCACGGAGGACGGAAGTCCGGTAGATTCTCATAACCACTATGCACCCGGCGCAGTTGTGGCTTGGCTGTTTTCGCGCTGCGCAGGCATTGTGCCAATAGAACCGGGGTTTAGGAGCATACGGATCAGACCGCTGCCCGGCGGCAGTCTGACATTTGCCCGTGCGAAGTATCAGAGTGTAAGAGGGGAGATTCTATCATCATGGGAAAAAGACGAAAAAGAATTCCATCTGCATGTAGAAATTCCGGAAAAAGTAAAAGCTGAAATTATTTTGCCAAATGGCGAGGAAAAGCATGTTATTGGAGGAATACATGATTTTATATGCTTGCACAAACAAAGAGGTGATGAAAGGAATGCCGCATGTTAAAAATAGCAGAACTTCAAATACAGCACCAAAGTAATGGGTGTATTACGGACAGCAGACCGGAAATCCGGTTTGTACTGCAGTCAGACATACAAGGCGAAGAACTGGAAAAAGCCGTGATCTCAACAGAAGACTGGAAAATGGAAACGACAGAACAATTGAATAATATATATACGGGACCAATGCGCCCGTTCACAGATTATCGAGTTTGTGTTACGGCAACAGGAAGAAGCGGCGAGCAGGCAAGAGCGAGCGCCTGCTTTATGACGGGGCGTCTGGACCAACCATGGATCGGCAGATGGATCACAGATAAAGGATATATCTTTGCTAAAGGTACGTCACCGGCGCCAATGTGTTTCAAAAAGGAGTTTGTATGTAAAACAACCGTAAAACATGCATGGATCTGCTGTACGGCATTGGGTATTTATGAAATATATCTGAATGGGAAAAAGGTGGGAAAAGACTATTTTGCCCCGGGATTTACCAGTTATGAAGACCAGATACAATATCAAATATATGATATTACAGCGATGCTGGGAACAGAGAATTCCTTGAAAGCGATCGTAGGAGGAGGGTGGGCTGCGGGAAGTATGCTGCATCGGCGTATCAGTCATATTTCCTGCGACAGACAAGCCTTTCTTGCTGAAATTTACGTGGAGTATACAGATGGGACCAGAGACATTATAAAGACAGATTCTACATGGCAGGTTTCGGAGGATGGTCCGGTCAGAATGGCGGAGTGGTATGATGGGGAGACATATGACGCTACGGTATTAGACGAGGATATCGTATGGAAAGCAGCAGATATAACAAGTGTCAGAAAAGCCCCTAAACTTTTGGCACAGTACGGAGAACCAGTAAGAGTGATAGAGGTAAAAACTCCTGTTAGCGTTTTTAAGTCTTCAGGCGGAGAATGGATCTATGATTTTGGGCAAAATTTTGCTGGTGTTATTGCGATTCGGGTGAAAAAAGCAAAAAAAGGTCAGACATTGGTATTTCGGCATGCTGAAATACTGATGCAGGGTGAGCTTTTTGTTAAAAGTCTGCGTACGGCAAAGGCGACTGTCACATATATCTGCAAAGAAGGAGAGCAGACGTATTCTCCGCATTTTACGTATATGGGCTTCCGTTATGTAGGCATGAGGGGAATCCATCCGGAGGATATTGAAGTATCTGCCTATGTCTTACATGCCAATATGCCTGAGACAGGAACATTTTCATGTTCTCATGCAGGGCTTGTACGGCTTTATGAAAATATCCGCTGGAGTGCGAAGTCAAATTTTGTTGATATCCCCACAGATTGTCCGCAAAGAGATGAGAGACTGGGATGGACGGGTGATATAGCTGTATTTTCTTCAACCGCTGTATGCATGTTTGATATGAGTAGATTTTTCGATAAGTGGCTGTTGGATGTTTCAGCACAGCAGGGAAAAGGAGGGGGCTTTCCGGTCGTGATTCCAAAGCAGGGAATGAACTTCACGATCGCGGTATCTTGCTGGGGGGATTGCTGTGTCTTGGTCCCCTGGGCAGAATATCTTGCGAGAGGAGACAAAAGACTTTTAAAAAGGCAGTATCCTACAATGAAAAAATACTTAAAGGCAGCAGAGTTCTGGTGTCGGTTTATGTCTTTGGGAAAGGAAGCCCGATATATATGGAAAAGAGGTTTTCATTTTGGGGATTGGTGTGCTCCGGAAGGGGATATGAGGAAGTGGATGAAAAAAGGAAAGTGGACTGCGACAGCATATTTTGCCAATTCATGCAAAATTGTTTCTCAGGTTGCCGAAATTCTAGAAAAAAAGGAGGAAGCATTTCGGTATAGAAGTTTATATCATAGGATTGAGAAGGCGTATCGAAAGGTTTTTACAGATGGAAATGGAAAGCTGTTGGAGGAATTTCAGACAGGTTATATCCTTCCGCTGCATTTTGGAATGGTATCGGAAGAAGAAGGAAAAAACATGGCAAAAAATCTGGTTCGCTTGATACATGAGAATGGGAATCGTCTTTCGACGGGGTTTCCGGCGACACCCTACATATTATTTGCGTTGTCGGATTATGGATATTTAGAAGAGGCATACAAGCTTTTGCTGCAGGAAGAATGTCCAGGATGGATGTATGAAGTGAAAACAGGAGCAACGACTATCTGGGAAAGATGGGACGCGCTTCGTCCGGATGGAAGTGTGAATCTGGGAAGATTAGATGGAAAAGAAGGTGCTGACGAGAAAAACAGCGGGATGGTAAGCTTTAATCATTATGCCTATGGCGCAGTAGGAGATTGGTTTTATAAAAGGATCATCGGGATAGAGGCGGTCAGCAGTGGATACCAGAAATTCCGGATAGCGCCTAAACCGGGAGGGGGATTGACAGAAGCGGAAGGAAGTATAAAGACGCCATATGGTACGATCGTTTCTTCCTGGAAAATAGCGGATAAAAAGTTTAAACTCTATGTGAAAGTTCCGGTTTCTACAGTGTGTGAAGTAGAAATGCCGGATGGAACAAAATATGAAGCCAGAAGCGGTGAATATGTATTTGTCTGTTAGGTATAAATACAAATTGCAATTCCGGAACATGGAAAAACAAAAAAGCAGCGGCCTAAATGGGAAAAGTCACAATATTGACGAAAGACGGACTCAAAGCTATAATGAACATGTGTGATCCAGATCGTACCATGGAGGTGGAATATGGGAGAAAAAAATAGTACATGGTTAACGCCGGTTCCGAAACAATCCTTATCGAAAATGGTCGTTGAAAAAATTAAAGAAGCACTTATTAATGGGGACATTAAGCCTGGAGATTTTCTGCCTTCTGAGACAGAATTGGCTGAATCTTTGGGAGTGGGAAAGTCAAGTGTGCGTGAGGCGATCAAGATGCTTGAGGCATTAGGCGTTGTGCAGATTTGTAAAGGAAATGGAAGCCGTGTCAGAACTTGTGTACATGCGTCTATGCTGAATCCTTTGATTTTTCAGCTGATATTGAATAGTAATGAAGAACGTCAGGCACAATTGGTAGAATTTAGAAAGATGATTGAGATTTCAGCAAGCTTGTTGGCGATTGATAATGCCACAGAAGAGGATATTGCAAAATTACGAGAAATACACGAACAGTTTAAGTCGGATTTTAATCGTGGAAAAGCAACGGTGGATAAAGATATGAAATTTCATAATGTAATTTATGAGAGCACACACAATCCATTTGTAGTGAGTATTGGCGTCTGCATTATGGAGCTGTTCCATCCGTCTCTTGTGATTGCAAATCGAGATTATTCGAAAATTGTTACCGATAATCATGAACAGATTTTGGCTGCACTGGAACAACGCGATAAAAAAGCAATGGAGACGGCAATACGTGATGCATTGGACGCATGGAGCAGTCTGGCGTTGACGGCTACATTAAGCAAGTAGTGTAAATCAAAATATTTCTTGTAAATCATGAAAAAGATTCTTAGGTCAAAAATAAGAGACTAGGAATCTTTTTTTGTTTGTGCAAAATGTATAAAAAAAACTATATATATTGGGAAAATAGTTGAAATACAACAAAAACATTGACTTCATATATGCCTGGTGGTATTATGACATCAGATAGCAGTCATCAGATGACTGGTGGCATAACAAAAAGAAAAGGAGAAGGAACTATGGCTAATATTTATTATGACGGGGATGCAGATCTGGGATTAGTAGTTGACAAAACAGTTGCAATTATTGGGTACGGAAATCAGGGACGCAGCCAGGCGTTAAACATGAGGGATTCAGGTGTAAAGAATGTGATAGTAGGAAGTCGGCATGATGAATCTTATGATCAGGCAAATGCAGATGGTTTTATGGTGTATTCTATTGCAGAAGCAACTAAAAAAGCAGACATTATTTTCTTGCTATTACCTGATGAGGTTGCACCGGAAATTTATGAAGAACAGATAGCGCCGAACCTGGAGCCGGGAAATGTTTTGAATTTCGCATCAGGGTATAATATTACATTTCATCGTATCAAACCTGCAGAAGGCTTAGATGTTGTTATGGCAGCGCCCCGTATGATCGGAAAAGGTGTTCGTGAATTATATGAAAGCGGCGAAGGATCACCGGCATTCGTTGCAGTTCATCAGGATGCATCCGGAAAGGCTTTGGAATATGGAAAAGCTCTTTGTAAAGCGATCGGAGCAACAAGAAAAGGTGCGATAGAAGTGACATTTGACGATGAGACATGTTTGGATCTTATGGCAGAGCAGGGAACGTGGCCGATTATTTACAATGTATTTGTCGAGGCATTCAAATTACAGGTAGAGATGGGACATCCGGAAGAAGCAGTACTTATGGAAATGTATCTGTCAAAAGAGCCGGCAGTTATGATGGAAAAAGCAGCAGAGGTAGGCTTCTTCCGCCAGCTTCCATTCCATTCACATACCAGCCAATATGGACAGCTGGTCGGCTTCCAAGATGTTGACACAACAGAGATCAGAAAATTCTTAAAAAATCGCTACGACAGAATTAAAGGCGGAGAATTTGCAGAAGAATGGGATAGAGAACAGCACGATAATCATCTATCGACACTAAATAAGTTGGAAGAAGATGCTTTTAACTGTGAATTTACAAAGGCAGAAGATCGGCTGAAAGCCAGATTAAAATAATGGTTGAGAGATATTTGGTTATATGATAATAACAGAGGAGGGTTTCTTATGGATGTGAAGATTTTTTTATGGTTGGCAATATCGATTGCGATTATATTATTTACAATTTTAAAACTGAAATTAAACCCTGCGATTTCGCTAGTTCTTGGAAGTCTTTTTATGGGAATTGCATCCGGACTTGGAACGACAGAAACCATTACAACAGTAGGCTCTGGATTTGGAAATTTGATGACGGGAATTGGCCTTTCCGTAGGTTTTGGAGTGATTCTTGGGCAGCTGCTTTCTGATTCAGGCGGAGCAAAGGTGATCGCCACAACAATGATTTCAAAGACATCTGAAAAATACGCATTATATGCGCTTGGAGTTACGGCATTTTTGTTATCGATCCCAGTATTTTATGATGTGACTTTCGTAATCTTGATCCCACTTGCGATTGCAGTCGGAAGACAGATCCGGAAACCGCTGCCGTACACCGTTGGTGCGATGGTTATCGGAGCCGGAGCAGCGCATACACTGGTACCGCCGACACCGAATCCGTTGGCGGCAGCAGAGATCCTACATTTTGATCTTGGAATTATGGTGATAGTGGGAACAGTACTTGGCTTAGTTTCAGCATTGATCGCGATGAAGATATTGTTTACTCTTTTTGATAAAGGTTTCTGGAAGGCGCAGAAAGACGAGACTGGCGTTGAAGTATACGAAGAACGAAAGAGTGCGGAAACAACAGGCGAACTGTCTTTCTTTATGGCATTGCTTCCAGTTATTCTACCGGTTATCTTAATTCTGATCGGAACGGTTATGGGAGCTTTGGGAGAAGTCCCATCAATCATTACATTTTTGAGCAATAAGAACATGGCGCTTCTTCTTGGAGCATTAAGTGCATATCTTGTTGCGGCAAAAACAATGAATAAAGATGAAAGAGAGAAATCGTCTACAGAAGCATTAAAGAGCTGCGGTATAGTATTGTTGATCACGGGAGCCGGCGGATCGTTTGGGGCAGTGATCAGCGCGACAGGTTTAGCTGACATGCTGGCACAGACAATCAAAAATATTTCAGCCTCACCAATTCTTGCGCTGTTTATCGCATTTGTTATTGCTGCACTGTTTCGAGTTGCGCTTGGATCGGGAACCGTTGCATCGATTACAGCGATGACGATCATGGCATCTGTTCCGGCAGCAGTCGGAATGCATCCTGTATGGATGGCGATGGCATGTTTATCCGGTTCGCTGAGCTGCGGACATGTAAATGACAGTGGATTTTGGGTTAGTACAAATCTTTCCGGATTTACCATTACAGGAGGCTTGAAAACATATACTCTGGGAAATGCCATTGTAGCGGTATTTGCAATGTTGTTTGCAGTAATTGGCTGCCTGGTACTTCCTATCTAAACAGAGAATAAAAACAGGAGCGTTGCAAAATGGGTAAGTAATTACCTGTGGAGCAATGCTCTTTTTTGTGTGTATGGAGCGGGTGCGCTGCGCACGACAAGGAATACCTCTCCGGGTACCCCGTAATACATGCCTTGCAGGCAGGCGTGCTGCGCACGGCAAGAAATAGAGAGGCATCGTTAAGTGCTTGAATTTTGGACAAAATGATACTATACTTGACAAGCATGAAATCGTACTTGGAGGGGAGAGGTTATGTATATTCAGCTTTCAGATCACTTTACGTATAGAAAATTAATTCGATTTACAATGCCATCTATTGCAATGATGATCTTCACATCTATATACAGTGTGGTGGATGGTTTCTTTGTTTCCAATTTTGCGGGCAAGACACCTTTTGCTGCCGTGAATCTTATCTTTCCTTTTTTGATGATTACCGCGACGATCGGTTTTATGTTTGGCACAGGCGGCACGGCTATTGTTTCAAAGGCGCTGGGCGAAGGAAAGAAGGAAAAGGCAAATGAATATTTTTCACTTTTGGTTTACCTGTCAGCCGCATTAGGAATTGTATTTGCCGTCCTTGGTATGCTATTTGTTCGCCCGATCGCAGCTGCTTTGGGCGCAGAGGGCGTACTCATTGAATACTGCGTTGTTTACGCCAGGATCGTACTTATCGCTTTGCCATTCTATATTTTACAATTGTTGTTCCAAAGTTTCTTTGTGACGGCAGAGAGGCCGCAACTGGGTCTTGCTGTGACGGTATCCGCCGGATTAACGAATATATTTTTGGATGCTGTATTGGTCATATCATTTCCGCAGGAGTATAAGCTGGCGGGAGCCGCCATCGCAACAGCTATGAGCCAGGTTATCGGCGGCGCGATTCCTTTGTTTTATTTTTACCGCAAAAACACGAGTCTTCTCCGGCTTGGAAAAACGAGATGGTATAGAAATGTAATTTTAAAAGCCTGTACGAATGGTTCTTCGGAATTTATGAGTAATGTGGCTATGAGTATTGTGGGGATGCTCTATAACTTGCAGCTTATAAAATATGCAGGGGAGAACGGGGTTGCCGCCTATGGGGTGATGATGTATGTCAGTATGATCTTTTCTGCGGCATTTATCGGCTATACTATCGGTACCGCTCCGGTTATTGGCTATCATGACGGAGCAAAAAATTATGACGAATTAAAAGGGCTATTGAAAAAGAGTGTGATTATGATCGGTATATTTTCTGTCGGGATGGTTATTTTCGGTGAAATATCAGCTGTTCCGTTAGCGCAGATTTTTGTGGGATATGATACGGAATTGTTGGAACTGACTGTTTCCGGTTTTCGAATCTTTTCGGTATCGTTTCTTTTCATGGGCTATGCGATTTTTGGGTCCGGATTCTTTACGGCTCTCAATGACGGCGTGACCTCAGCGATCATTTCGTTTTTGCGGACCTTGGTTTTTGAAATCGCCTCCGTCATGCTGCTGCCATTGGTTTTGGGGATCACGGGCATCTGGTTGTCTATTATCGTTGCTGAGTTTATGGCGGCAGCGCTAAGCGCTGTTTTTATTATCTGCAAACGAAAGCAGTATTATTATCTGTAGTGTGCGAAGTGGAAATACAGGCGAATAGCGAATAAACAACAGAATCTGCCTATTTACAAATAGAGAAATATAAGGCAATATATCTATATAGATAATATCTAATTAGATATATATTTGGGGATGGTGAGATTATGGGAAGCGCAGAAATGAAAATTCTGATCGGGCTGCATAGAAATGTGAATACTTTGGATAAAAAGACGGCGAAAATAGCGGCAGAGTACAATTTGACATTTAGTCAGTTTATGGTTTTGGAAGCTCTCTACAGTAAAGGAGATATGACAGTAGGGGAGGTGAGAGAAAGAATACTTAGCAGTGTGGGGACGATTCCTTTAATCGTGAACAACTTAGTAAAAATGAACTATGTGGAAAGATTATCGGACGAAAGAGACCGACGCGTATGCATCTTACATTTAACAAAAGAAGGGTATGATGTGATCAGTAAGATCGCTCCTAAAAATGAGGCGATGATACTAGAAAGCATGGCAGTTTTAGATGACAAAGAAAAAGAAGAATTCGTATATCTTTTAAAGAAAATAGGAGGTAAATTGGATGAAAAGAAAAGTAAAAACGAAGGTAAAGGGATTCAAAGCAATAGACGGAGCAGGCGTGCATTTGGTGAGAGTGTTGGGGAATCAGACCACAAAGGAATTTGATCCTATTTTAATGCTGGATTCCTTTGACAGTACCAATCCAGAGGATTACACGGCGGGTTTTCCAATGCACCCGCACAGGGGAATAGAAACAATAAGCTATGTATTGAGAGGAAAAATGGTCCACAGAGACAGTCTTGGCAATGAGGAGGGTATTGCAGACGGAGAAGTGCAGTGGATGAATTCCGGATCTGGTATTATGCACGAAGAAATGGTGCCGGCTGCCGACAGACTTCTGGGAGTGCAGTTGTGGTTAAATTTACCTGCAAAAGATAAAATGAGCAAGCCGAGCTACAACAGCATTAAAAAGGATGCAATTAAAGAAATAGAAATGGAAGGCGGCAAAATAAGGCTGTTGGCGGGGACATATGAGGGACGCCAGGGATATAGAGGGGACTATCTTCCTATGGATTATTATGATATTTATTTAAATAGCAATGCAGAAGTTACTCTTAATATGGCTATGGATGATTCGGTAATGATTTTTACGCTTTTGGGCGATGTGTATATTAATGATGAACTTATAGAAGAAAAAACAGCGGTTAAACTGACGGAAGGAGACAGTCTTACAATTAAGAGCGGCGAAAAAGAGGCACAAGTCTTATATATGAATTCAAAGGCATTGCATGAGCCGGTTGCATGGGCAGGACCAATTGTGATGAATACGCAGGAAGAATTGCAAAAAGCATTTACAGAACTTAGAAATAATACATTTATTAAAGAAAAAGTTGAATATTAAATTTAGATTATTAGGAGGTAGTTATGAGTATTATAAAGTCATTAATGGACAGAAGAACATATTATATCATCGATAAAAACATGCCGGTTTCAGAAAAAGAGATTGAAGAGAAGGTGAAAAAGATTACAGAATTAGTGCCGGATGCATTTAACATGAAAAGTGCGAGAGTAATTCTTGCTTTTGGGAAAAAACACGAGCAGCTATGGGATGAAATTTATAATGTGTTTGGGGGGAAAGTACCGAGAGAAAAGATAGATTCGTTTAAGGCAGGTGCAGGAACGGTATTATTTTTATACGATCAGGAAACAGTGAAGGCAATGCAGGAGAAATTCAGTGCGTATGCGGACAATTTTCCTGTCTGGGCAGAACAGGCAAACGGTATGCTGCAGATTTCTGTCTGGACTATGCTTAGAGAGCTGCATGTTGGCGCTTCATTACAGCATTATAATCCGGTAATAGACGTGAAGGTGAAGGAAATGTTTGACATACCTGAAAGATATAAATTGATAGCTCAGATGCCATTTGGAGGCATTGTCAGTGAACCTGATAAAAAAGAGAGAGAAGATATAGATAAAAGAGTAACAGTGGTAAGATAGGGGCTCTGCTTATCATATAATAATAAACAAAGCATATTCTCATCGACATAAAATAAGCAAAATATAGTATAAAAAAAGCAAAATTTGGCATAAAAGGAGTTTGAGATATACAAATGATAAGATTATAGAAGAGTCATATTTTAAACAGATGGTTTTAAAGCACAACATGGCTTGAAAAAGTGATGGTGTGCTTTTTTGCATTTTAAGAAGGGAGTTTATGAAAAGAAAGGGGATATTTATGAGACTTAAAGAATTTAGAAAGCTAGAAAAAGATGATGTAAAGGGGCGTGGCAGATATGAAGGGTAGGATTTTTGTTGTTTGTGCGGCTGTTATGTTATTGCTGGGAGTATACTCGGTGCCGGTATCAGCAGATGAAGCAGTGTATGAAGCTTCTGATTTTGCTGGATTTAAAGCCGCAGTTGAAGAAATAAATACGAAGACCGCTGACGAAACATATACGATCAGTTTGACAGGAGATATTGATTTTGGAAAATCCGGGTATAATTGTGCGTTTTTTAAGAATACAGTTATACTCGGAAACGGACATACGATTAATATAGGCAGTGAAATGTCAAATGGAGAATTGCGAATCAGAAATGGCGCTGTCTTATCATTGGGGAAAAATAATGGTTCAAGTAATGAAAATCAGCTGAAAGTTACTGTTAATGCACCAAAACGCTCGTCTGCTTTGCTGCATATTGGGAGTCGAGGAGAAACTGGTATTTTAAATATTTATGATGGGGTTGAACTGACAGGATGTACAACTAATGGAGCTTCTTTAGCTTCTGCTGTTAATATTGCAAATGGAGAGTTTAATATGTACGGTGGTGCCATTCATGGCAACACCAACGAAGCGATCGCTGCAATAGGCGGCGCAGTTGCCGGTGATGGAAGATATGGAAAAGTTATTTTTAACATGTATGGCGGCGGCGTTTTCTTGGCAAACGCTGTATTTAACATGGAAGATGGATCCATACGGGAAAATATAGTAGAAAAAATAACTGATAATGCACAAGGTTATGGCGGCGGAGTGATGTTATATGCCGGAGAAGCCGTATTAAGCGGAGGTGAAATCTCAAATAATACAAGTTCAAATTTTGGCGGAGGTATTTTTACTCATAACGGAGCTGATATTGTAATAAAAACTGGATTTAGCATTACGGAAAATTCTGCTTCACAGGGCGGGGGATTATGCAATAATGGCAATAGTGCTATTGTGGAAGAAGGAGCTATTATTGCGAATAATATAGCATCCGTTAAAGGGGATGATATAGCGCATTATGGGAATTCTCTTACATTAGTGCCTGCGTGGAGTATGAATACGCTTCTTTCGACAGATCATTCGAATCATCTGATCACAGGATGGTATTTAGACGATCCTCGCTGGCAGGCAGACAGTGCGCAGGAAATAGATACAGCTGTACCGTTAGGAAAAGTTACTACATTTTTGAAAGCAGCATATAAAAGCGACTATATAGTTACATATCAGTTTATGAGCGGCTCAGAAGGAGAAGGATTGCCAGATGAGATTGTTGCTTTACTGCCGGTCGATATGCAAGCACATCATGTAGGGGATACGGTTGTCCCTATTCAACCGACACAGTTAAAGGTGTCTGTTGCGGGAGGTATATGGGAATTTAAAGGGTATGATGCTGCTCATAAAACGATAGAAGACGAAATAACAGAATTTATCGGAACCTGGGTGTTTAAGCCTGATAAGGGGGAGATAAATGGAGGTTCTGATACGAATGGGGAGTTGGGCGGAAATTCCGGCAGAAATCCGAAGCCTACGGTTATACGAGTTGGGGAAAAGGAAAAACAGCTGCAGAAGCACAATGCTTCAAATATAGGCATACCGAAAACGGGAGATACAGCAAATCTTAAATTGTATAGTTTCTTGCTCGCGGCGCCTATTATGATACTGCTTGCTTTATTTTATGATAGAAAATGAGATATTTAAAAGAGGATGTATGTAAAATCTAAGTGCCTATTCAAGGAAAGGAGTTTCTTTGGAGGTGAAATATTTTGGGAAAAATTTATCTGGAGAAGAATGTCTACACTGCTGCGATTGAAAGATTAGAAAAAATTTTTTCGGAAGATTTTGCTGTATATTTTTCGTTTTCCGGCGGCAAAGACAGTTCTGTCATGCTGCAACTGGCGAATATGGTTGCGAAAAAGAAAAATAAGAAATTTGATGTTTTATTTATTGATCTGGAAGGAAATTATCAGCATACTGTCGAGCATGTAAAAGAACTTAAAACACTCAGTCAGATCAAAGAGTTTTATTGGGTTTGTTTACCGTTAGTTTTGAGAAATTCAGTAAGTCAGCTGAGTACACATTGGATATGCTGGGATAAAAGGCAGGAAGCTGTCAGAAGAATTAGAGGCAAAAATCGTATTTTTTGATGAACCGACCAGTGGTTTAGATGGAGAAAATATGAGAAAAGTCAGTCGGCTTTTGATAGATCTAAGTGAAGAAAAATTAGTTTTTGTCATTTCCCACGATATCGAATTTATCGTGGATATCTGCGACAGAGTGGTGTGTCTGCGGGACGGAAAAGTTTTTGAAGATTTTATATTGGACAGCGGAAATGTAAGGAAATTAAAGAGTTTATTGGAACAAATGCGATGGAAGTGAGATAAGAAATGAAAATACTTATTTGCGCAGAAAGTGAAAAACTCTTCCCCGAACACAACGGTTGAAAATCTCTTCCCGTGAGAATATAATAGACGTATACGAGCAATGGTTTATTCTTGAAAACATGGAAAAACCGACAGAGCCTTTCAAGGGTTACGACAAAGAAAAGAAACGGGGATCAAGCAGTGCGTTATTTGGGGAATAAAACGAAATTACTTGATTTTATTGAGAATGTTATTGGCAAGTATCAGATCGAAGGAGAAGTGTTTGCGGATCTTTTTTCTGGTACGTCGTCAGTAGGAGATTATTTTAAAGACAGATATACGATCATTGCAAATGATTATATGGGTTTTGCAAGTGTCATAGCAAAGGCGAAACTGATGAACGCAGGCAGACCTTCTTTTGTTAAGTTCATTCGGAAGTATAAGACAGATCCGTTTCAGTGGCTTAACGACAGAGAGTATGAGCCGTCATCAGATTTTTTTATTTATAATCACTATACGCCGGTTGGCGACAGAATGTATTTTACTGAGGAAAATGCCATCAAGATAGATGGGATGCGGATCGATATGGAAGAATTTTATAAGCAGGGGATCGTAGATGAGTCAGAGTATTCTTATTTGATCGCTTCCCTGCTTGAGTCTGTTCTTAAGGTATCGAATACATCCGGGACCTATCAGGCTTTTTTAAAGTTCTGGGAACAGAGAGCATTGAAATCCTTTGAGCTGTTGCCCTTAGAGTTGTGCGAGAAAGACCTGCATGGCGTGAATCAGATATACAATGAGAATACGAACGTGCTTGTCAGACGGATCGAAGGCGATATAGCTTATATCGATCCGCCGTATACGATCACCCAGTATACAAATTCTTATCATATATTAGAGACACTTACAAAATATGATGCGCCCAAAATCTTTGGGAAAACCGGAAGAAGATGTAATCGTGAATTGTCCGGATATTCCAATAAGCAAAAGGCGCTGGCGGAATTTGAAGATCTGTTTAGGCAGCTTGATTTTACCCATATATTGGTAAGCTACAGTAACCAATCGCTTATTTCATTGGAAGATCTCGTCTGTATGGCAAGATTGTTTGCGGCAGATGGGGAAGTGCATGTAGAGACGAGTGGGTACAGGGAGTATTCGACGAATAATGCAAGTTATAAGGGAAATGGAACACAGCTGAAGGAAGCTATCATCTATTTTAGAAAAGACCGAAGTATCCATAAATCGCCTTTGAATTATTCCGGAAGTAAAGATGTGGTTTTGCCTATACTTATGAAACAATTGCCGAAGCACGTAGGGACCTTTGTGGACTGTATGGGCGGAGCGTTCAATGTGGGGGCCAATATCACGGCAATGGACAAAGTGCTGTATGTGGAATATAACCGGTATGTTTTTGAGATCATAGAGTGGCTTATTGGGCAGGACGCAGAGCAGATCATCCATTCTGTGAAGCAGGTCATAGAGAAATATGGACTGAAAAAGAAGGATAAAGAGGCGTATTTAAAGCTGCGTGAACAGTATAATGAGAAAGAAAAGACAGCCTTAAACTTATTTGTATTACAGATCTATGCGTTTCAAAATATGATCCGTTACAATAACAGTCAGAAGATGAATACGCCGGTAGGGAATAATGAATATTGTGAAGGGATTGAAGAACGCATAAAGAATTTTGCTGTCAGAGCGCCTGCGTATGAATTAAAATGCGGACCGTATCATTCGATAAATTATAAAGACTTTCCTAAAGATACCATATTCTACTTTGATCCGCCGTATTTTATAACAAACGCGGAATATAATGACGGAAAAAGGGGACTGGAAGGCTGGAATGCAAATAATGAAGTCGAATTGCTGGCATATCTTAAGGAAATTGACGAGGCGGGATATAAGTTTATGCTGTCCAATGTAGTCAGACACAAAGGGAAGGAACATCATATTTTGCTGGATTGGATACAGGCACATGACTACAATATGATAGAAATCGGGAAAACAGGCATCAAATATCCGCGGGAAGAGGTCGTGGTAACGAATTATAACATATTTGAATAGGAGGAAACATGGAGCGGATCATTCTTTTGAACGACAGGCAGTTCCCGGACGCTTTTCTGTTAGCTGGTGTTGTTCCCCCGGCAGGGGTCATGAAAATACCATATGTGGAACAGAAGATCATACAGGCTGTGAATACATACAATCCCAAATTACAGGTGCAAAAGATAGAATATGCGGCTATCGAGGCACAGTTTCCGTATTATAAAAAGGGAAAAGCGAATGGAGTGCTGATAGAAGAATTTGAGATCCATCCGGCAAGAAGTTCGGTTTATAGACGCAGCGGATGCTATGTCTATACGCGGGGGACAAAATGTATGTGCAGACAGATATTGCTGTATCTGTTTGTTTCAGATGCGGGGGAAGATACGAGAAATGCGTTTGTCTCGCAGACGGTTTTTCCCACTTTGCTTGATTATGCGGCAGATCATCTGCAGTCGCCAAGTTATAGTATTGCAAACCACAAGTTTTGTTTTATCAATATACTGAATAAAAAATTGACTTCAAAAATGATCTTACGACATCTGGCAGGATTATGTGCTGCGGGAATGGAGTATGTAGAAGTCTTTGAAAAAGATTCTGTCGTGCCGGGCGATATTCCAAGAGGTATGAAAGAGTTCCTTGCCAGATATGCTTCGGATTATGCGGCAAAGTATCATGCAAAAACGGACGTATATGAAGGTGAGCACTACAGCGTGGATTTTGCAAAGAAGACATTTGTCTGGAAGACGGCGTCTCTGCTCGGCGACATCATACCGAAAAGATCGGCGAAAAAGTCGTCGGCGGTTGACTTTAACGGCAGCGCGGAGAAATTCTACTGGATCGAAATATTGCCCATGGCCATTTTTGCCTACAAACAGGGATATAAAGTGGATTATAGTGAATACGGTAAGTTTGTTGCTGCTTATAGGACAAAGTTTTCTCCTAAAAGTGAGAAATTCGCCAGATGTGAAGTGCTGTTGAAATATATGGAAAAATTTATTGTGTAAGGAGTCGTTATCATGCATGAACAGTTGATATTATTTGGAGCCCCGGGAACAGGAAAAAGCTATAGACTCAAGGAATATTTAGACGGATATGGGGATGATAAGAAATTCAGAGTGACGATCCATCCGGAGTTTTTGTATACGGATTTTGTGGGACAGCTGCTGCCGGACACGACTCCGGGAGCGCCGGCGTCCTTTGTATTTCAGGAAGGCCCCTTTACAAGAGCTCTGATGGAAGCCTATGCGGACAGCAGCAAGGATGTATTTTTGATTTTGGAAGAACTGTCCAGGGGAAATGTAGCCGCTATCTTCGGCGATCTTTTCCAGCTGCTGGACCGGGACGATCATTTCGAGAGCAGATATCCTGTGCGGAATAAAAATATTGCGGATAAGATCCCTACTCTTACAACAGATGAGATTAAACTGCCGTCTAATTTTAATATACTCTGTACAGTGAATATGAATGACCAGAATGTATATCCGATGGATACGGCGTTTAAGAGAAGATTTGACTGGGAGTATGTTTCCACAGAGCCTGTGATCGACAAGGCGACCGGAACCAGAGATTCCCATTTGAATAATCCAAAAGTAAAGATTGCCGTTGACAAGAACAGGGCACATGATCTGGAGACGACCTGGCAGTCGTTTTATATGGCGTTGAATGCATTTATCACAGATAAAGAGAAAGGCATGGGAAAGAGAGAAGACAAGCAGGTAGGGCAGTTCTTTCTTGACTTTGCAGAGCAGGTTGTTCTGGATTCTCATTCCACGATCGTGTCTGCGGCGGACGCTGCAAATGAAAAAATAAATAAAATGATAAAGAACAAACTGCTGCTTTATCTGTGGCAGGACGTACAGGGGATCGCCGTCATGGGAGCAGAAACGAGTCTGTTTGACAAAGAGATAAACAGCTATGACGATCTGTATAAGAAATTCGGGACAGATAAAGTATTCAGTGATGCGTTTATTGAACATTTTCTAAGTCCGGGACTTTCTTCTTATCCTTACTGATCCGGGGAGGTGCACTATGATAACAGTGTGTGCGCATGACGGCGAGTCATGTGATACAAAGGCGATCAGTATGCATGGATTTCAGATAGATGAAAAAAGAGACAGTAAGGAAGTCTATGTTTGTGATCGGGTGACCGGGGAAAAAACAGATAAAACAGAAAGAATTTTTGATTTCGTCGGTTTTGTATCGAATGTGAAGGACGAATTGCTTGTTGTTTTTCCGAAGCATTATCGTGTGACAAAGGAAGAGACGGATGCCCGCAGAGTTTTTGCGTGTATTGCCGAACATATGCAGAAGAAACCGGAACTATACATAGGCGCGGACAGCCGGGATATATATCGTTCTAATTTCCCGTTTGCGGCTTTCTTTGGGATTTATGAGTATTTTGCCGCATATGGATTATATTTTCGGGATGAAACTTTTATCAGACCGAATACAGGCGGCCGTATCAGTTGGAAAGAAACGATCAGCAGGAGCGAGAAATATATGGCAGGGGGGAATATGATACTTTTCCCCTTGTATTACCGTAAAAATTATCATTTTTCGAATTTTGTGACGGAGTGTATGATATTCGCTATTGACTATACGATTCAGAAGTTTGGTATATTTATAGACGCAGCTCCTACAGGAGAAGAGTTCCCGCAGACCCCGTTTTTGGAAAACAGGGAGTATGTTGTAACTGTTTTACAGCAGCTGCGCCAGCAGACATTCAAGGATAATGAGCAGAGGTTGATCGATCATCTGACCGCGTTTTTCTCCGGCATACATGTAGGCGGCAGCTATTACTTGAAGCATTACGCATTTTCTGCTATATGGGAAGATATGGTGACTGCCTATTTGTGTAAATATTATAAAGGGATGGATGCGGCGCGAGCGATCGTATTTGACAAGATGTCCGGCAAACATTTGTCATTCTCCAAGCGGAAGTTTTATCCAAATCAAGCGAAACCGGCGCAGTATATCGAGCCGGATCACTATGCAGAGGATGGAGATATCCAGCTTATATTCGACGCCAAATATTATACTTATGTACGTGGGATGGATTATAAACAGATCGCTTATGTGTATATGCTGAGAGGGCGGCTGGATCCAAAGACAGGGCACTCTAAATTCCGAGATACCTATTCTGCTTTGATCTTGCCGGCAGAGCGCAGAGATACGAAAATACACTTTCAGTTAGCCGCGCCGTATGGAGGGGCAGATGAATTGCTCATTACAGAAGAATATCTGGATATCAGTGAAGTGATGGCAGCGTATCTTCAGGAGTGAGTTTTGCCAGAAAATGCTCCCTCTTAAGCGAATAAGTTTTTATTTTTTGCTTAAGAGGGAGAGTATCAAATATGTATCAGACGTGGAAGCGTGACTCTTTTATTTTTCCATCAGCCTTTTATGGAGGCGTCATATATTTCTTGAATGGAATTTTTCAGCGCCTGATCGAATTCTTCCTGTGTTTGTTTGACAGACAGAGCAGAGAGCAGCGCCCTGGAAAAACTGGCGATCAGTCCGGGATTTTGTGCCAAAAGCGAGTTTGCCTCCTGGCGTGTATATCCGCCGGACAGGGCAACTACACGGATGACATGCACATCTTCCATGATTTCGGAGTAGGCTCCAGCGTTGGTAGGAAGCGTCAGCTTAAACATCAGGCGGACAGGATCTTCTAGTACAGCGAGATGTTTTTTGATCTCTTTAATAAGGAGCTTCTCGCAGATCTCCTTGTCGGGGCAGTGTATATCTACTTCCGGCTCCAGGATAGGAACAAAACCGGCCTGAAAGATATGAAGACCGATCTCGAATTGCTGTCTGACAATGGCGCTGATTCCTTTTTCGTTTGCTTCCTTGATGACGGAACGCATTTTGGTGCCGAAAATATGACGCTCTTTTGCAGTTTGTAATAAGTTGTCCAACTGAGGCATCGGTTTCATAAGCTGTACACCATCTTTTAATTCGGCAAGTCCTTTATCTACTTTTAAAAATGGGACGATCCTTTTCTTTTCCCAGAGATAATCTGCGGTATACATTTCTTCTACTTTCCTGTTCATCGTCATTTCAAATAAAATAGCTCCAAGTATGTGTGTAGAAGTAAAAGAAGGACTTGTGACAACACGGCTTCTCATCTGGTGGATCAGATCGAACATTTCCGTATCGGAAGAGTAAGCGGTATCGTCTACTCCATAGGCGCGCAGCGCTTTTGGAGTGCTTCCTCCGCTTTGGTCGAGTGCGGCAATAAAACCAGTATCATTTTGCATACGTTCCAATTGCTGTGTGTTCATAAAATTACCTCCTTTTTAAAAGATTGAAATAGGTTCCTATAATCTATTATACACGTTTTCTATTAAAAGATCGATCAGATGAAATAATTACTTGTTTGTAAAGAAATACAGTTGACAACAAGAATTATATTTGCTATATTACATATAGAACAAATACCCCGGAGAGATTCCGGGGATTCTTTTTCTTTATACAAGAGATTTTCATATTTCATATAGGGTAGGACATTTCTTTAACATTGGCGGAAAGACAGAGGGAGAGGTGGTCATAAATGGCAGAAAAAAGAGATTATTATACGGTGTTGGGCATTGCTAGAAATGCAGATGAAAATACGATCAAAAAGGCATACCGAAAATTGGCAAAGAAATATCATCCGGATACAAACACGGGGAATGTACAGGCAGAAGAAAAGTTTAAAGAAGTCACAGAGGCATATACTGTGCTCAGTGATAAAGAGAAGAGAACATTGTATGACAGGTTTGGACATGCTGCCTTTGACGGAAGCGGAAATCCGAGAGAAAACAGCGGTTTTTACGGCGGAGAAAATTTTGGCGGGTTTGGCAGAGGAAGAGGTTTCCGTGGACAGTCGGGAAACTATCAGGAATACCATTTCGAGAGCGGCGGTATGGAAGACCTGTTTGGAGATCTGTTCGGGGATATGTTTGGCGCCGGAAAAACGAACGCACAAGGTTCTGATTTTCATGGCTTTTCAGGAACGGCTTTTTCAAAGAGGGGGGCTGACGTGCAGACGGAAGTGGAAGTGACCTTTGAGGAAGCGGCCTTTGGCTGTGATAAGCTGGTACGTCTGCAGGGAGAAGACGGGAATGTGCAGTCCCTGAATGTGCATATTCCTGCCGGTATCGATACAGGAAAGACGATTCGGCTGCAGGGTAAAGGAAGAGCAGGAACCGGCACGGGGCGGCCGGGCGACCTGTTGATGAAAGTGAAAGTTGGCGGCAAACCGGGATTCAGAAGAGAAGGAATGGATGTGTATACGTCTGTTTCTGTACCATTTACAACGGCTGTGTTCGGCGGAGAAGCAGAGGTCAGAACTTTAAATGGAAAGGTGAGATGTAAGATACAGGCAGGCATCCAGTCGGGGACGAAGATACGGTTGCGTGGGAAGGGCATTGTCTCTATGAAACAACCGCAGGTGTATGGAGATATGTATGTGACGGTACAGATCCAGGTCCCTGTGGATCTTAACAGAGAAGCCAGGCAAAAGCTAAAAGAATTTGAGGCTGCATATAGAAGTCAGGAAACCAAAAAGACGAGTGCGGCATAAGCACATCTGCCTGGCAGAGGGGGTTATGCGTCTTCCATCAGTATAGCGATGGCGACGGCGTCTTCTTCTGCAAGAGTCTGTGCACAAAGCAGGACATCCTGTACATAAGACTGTGCAAGACTCAATGCAGAGGCAATTTCTATGATACTTTTGCCCTCCTTGCAGAGGGACAAGATCTGCTCGATTTCCCGTGTTTTTAAGCGAAGTGTAGTATTAGTAACAGAAGAAGTGGATTGGTTCATTAAAAAGTCTCCTTTGAGGGAAAAATATTTGTGGCGTTATTATAGCATAGTTTTCCCGACATGGCAAAGTGCAGTGACTTTTTGATACCTTTTATATTGTTCTTCCCATAAGGGGCGTTCC
>NZ_JBBKBE010000014.1:0-68098 GCF_037890075.1 Mediterraneibacter sp. ICN-202921
TAAGGTTGGACTTGGTTCTTTCAAGTCTTACCGTTTATACGCTCCGCATGTTCTTACGAGGTTTCCCACGAGTTTAGAACTGTCGGAGCTTCTTTGTTCGTCCGGACTAGGATTAACTACTAGCTAATCCTTATCCTTTTACTGTTCTTGGTTCGTTTTCCAAACCGTTCTTTGAATTTTCTCTTAAGAATTTTCAAGGATCGTTGTCTATTGTTCAGTTATCAAGGTTCTCTGTCTCGCTCTTGAGCGACAACTTCTTTATTTTACCAAACTCATTATCGCTTGTCAAGAACTTTTTTTATCGCCGTCCAGGTTTTTCTTTTTCTTACCTTTCACAGCTATATGCCGCTTCTCACTCTTTTTTTAGACTTCTCTTGCGACAGCTTGTATAGACTATCATATCCCAACTCACCTGTCAACCCTATTTTTTACTTTTATCCTCTTTTCACTATTTTTATGCATTTCCCACAAAAAACTGCTGTTGTTCTACCTGACTTCACAAAGAATTTTATTGTGGGAAATCGTACGATCACATTTGTCACTTTCTGATTTTTATACATGATGCAGCCATTTCGTACCTCTCAAACGATATTCACTTGTAAAAATTTTCAGCAATTGATCTAATTTCAAAACAATATACACCCAGCATACAGGCCACTTCAATACCAGCCCTGTCAATATTCCGCAAGGGATCGTAAAGCCCCACAAAAATAAAATATCATTGAGCATTGCAAACTTTACGTCTCCGGCGCCTCGCAAAATCCCCATAGAATTCATGGTTTGTATTGAGCGGCATAATCTGACTTACATACATTTTCGTCGTATCCGTCACATTGTAGAAATCGGCTATAAAGCATCTGCATATGAGCATGATGAGCATTCCCAGAAGACCGACGAGGATGGAAATATTATGAAAAAATCTTTTTTGTATCTTTAATTCCTTCACATCTCCTGCACCGACTACATTTCCGATCATCACACATGCAGATGAATACATGCCTGATACAACGACCCCCGATAGTTCACTGATATTGGCGTAAATCGCATTTGCAGACACAACTTCCATTCCGATCCTGCCTAGGATCATAGACACTGCAGCTTCCCCCAATGCCCAGAGCAGCTCATTCAATACCACAGGAATACTTGTTGCACAAAACACTTTCCATGATACATCTCCCCCACAATAGACAGATGTTCCTGTTTTCTTTCCGATCACTCTCCTGGCATGCGTACAAAAATATTCCCAGAGATTTAACGTTCTTTCCTTCTTTTTCAAATATAACATCAAAAGCAGAAATTCTGTCATTCTCGCCGTAAGCGTCGCGATCGCAGCACCTTTCATCCCCAACCGGGGCATTTCAAATTTTCCAAAAATCAATATATAGTTTAAAACTACGTTTATGATAAGAGAGACGCTTGATAATACCGTAGCGATTTTTACGATATGAACCGATCTAAGCATGCACAACGTAACAGTCGTTGCCGTAAAAAATATGTACGACCAGCCGATGATCCTCAAATATTCCACTCCAAGCTTCACAACACTTTGATCGTTTGTAAACAAATGCATCATCATTTCCGGCGCTATGATCGCAGCGCCGCCGATAAGCGCCGCGAAGCCAGCTGCAACGCCATATGTATAGGTCAATATTTTATAAATCGGGCGCAGCTCCTTTCTCCCCCAATACTGGGAAACTAATACATTCGCCCCTCCGCCGATTCCATATACGACTAATGTAACAACAAAAAACAGCTGATTAGCAAGAGAAGATGCCGCAAGCGGCACCTCCCCCAATTGCCCCAACATGATTGTATCTGCCAGATTCACACAGAAATTTATTAAATTTTGTAAAGTTATTGGCAGCGCCATGCCAATTAAAATCTTGCATCTTTTTTCAGTCATGTGTTTTAAAATAACTCTCCATTACGCTATTATCATGTGGCGAAAGCAAATCACGACCGCCGTCATAAGCCAGACGATACGCGATCGTCTGCACCGCTGCAGATATTTCAATTGCTGTAAAATGTTCTGTCATAAGTTCTACTTTCAGATCCGTGTCATCTACAACATGATTTCCAATGACAAAACCATTCTTATTGATTTCTTTCATCCATTTTGCAAGTGCCAAACCCTTTTTTTCTTCTCTGCCATCGTTTAGAAAAATCACACAATGGTTACTGTTATAACCATAATTCGGACCATGCATCCCCTCTTCAAGTTCATATCCCACAGAAGCAATCTGTGGACATTCCCATACTTTCATGGCTCCTTCTAATGCCAGACCATACAGTGAACCTGCCCCTGTGAACACAAGCAATTGCGATTGAAACATCTTTCGCCTTGCCACATCCATCCACACTAGTGCCGCCTTTCGTATTTCTTCATGACTATTGGGCAATCGTCCTGCTTCTTTTATATATTCCTGATATTCTTCATTTGAAAGGTTCTTATAAGCTCTTCCAATTTCAAGTCCCATCAGCATATGGATCAGCACAGACGCACAATAACCGATTGTGCGCATCGGGCAGCCTTCTTCTCCGCTGCCCATATTTACAAAAATCATGCTTTCTTTTGCCAATGGCGTATCTTCTGATTCAGAAACTGCCACAGTCAGATAACCTTCTTCTCGAAATCGTTTCTGTGCTTCTCTTACAAAGTGTGAAGTACCTGTCTGAGAAGTAAATACATAAAGTCCTTTTTTATTACGAACAGATCTGTCATACATAAACTCATTTGAAGTCACGACCGTTACACGAAGTCCGCTTACCTTCTCAACAAACGGAGCGGAAGTAACCGCTGCCGTATTGGATGTACCTGAACCAATAAAAATGATTTCATCTACACGATCTTCCAATATCGCATTCTTTAATTCCTTCAGATACAACTCTCTATTTTCTAAAATATTTTGTAATACCGACGGAATTCTCTCTATACAACTAAGAATTGACTCCATTAGAAAATACCTATTACCTTTCCGAGGACACCGACAACCATCATTCCAAGCATGATCCAAATCGGTTTCACATTCTTCTTCACTAGCTTATAACACACAAATGTCAGAAACAACGGAAGCAGATTTGGGAAAATCTGATCCAGCATATCCTGAATAACCAATTCAGACCCCTGTATTTTGGCGACTGCGGGTATCTGGAAAGATACCATGGAACACGTCATCGCGCCTACCGTCATCAATCCTACAATTCCCGCGCCCTTTGTCAGCTTGCCAAGTACACCGTTCTCGCTGGCCGTTTTCAAAAAAGAGGTTCCCATGTTATACCCTGCAAACACTCCGTAATAACGAAGCAAATGCGCCAGTACATTGTATAACAGAAGATGGAGGATTACCCCCAGAATACTCCCCTGCGCTGCAAGAGCAACGCCGATACCAAGTGAGATAATACGCAGCGATCCTTGGAAAATAGAATCTCCGATTCCAGCAAACGGTCCCATCAAAGACAATTTTACGGCATTAATGGAGCCCTTATCGAACTTTTCATCTTCAGCTGCTTCTTTCTCCATAGAAGTGGACAATCCTGTAATAAAACCTCCCATTGTAGGAGTCGTATTAAACAACTCATAATGACGTTTATATCCTTCCAGTCTGTCTTCTTTTTTCTTGTTATACCGATCAATGACCGGTATCATGGTATACAGATACCCCAACGCCTGCATTCTCTCATAATTATATGTAGAACTTAAAGTCATTGTACGCCAAAAGACTTTTTTCAGCATCTTTTTATCCTGTGGATCGTTCACCTTAAATGTCTGATTAGTCATTGAACAACTCCTCCTCCCCATTGTCAGCCGCCTGTACCGCCGCTGTTTCTGTTTTCTCATTTAAAATCAAAATAACTGCCAGAATAATTCCTACACACGCGACTCCGATAATAGGAATATTGAAGAAGCTTACCAGTACAACTCCCAGGAAGAAGTATACTGCCATCTGTTTTGACCACATCATTCTTAATAAGAGCGCAAAGCCGACTGCCGGCATCAGACCTGTTGCATAATCTAGACCGTTCTGAACAACCGCTGGGATCGCATCTAACATTCCCTGTGCGAAACCTGTCCCAAATGCAAGCGCGACAAACAGTATGATCATCTTTGGAAGTTCCGGAAGGAAGGATACCAGAAAATGCACTCTTTCGATTCCTTTTGTATCTCCCTTTTCTACCAATTTCTCCACATATGGATTTACCAAACCGTTAATCAGATATTTTACCAGTGTAAATGTAGAACCAAGCGCGGCGATCGGTACTGCAAACGTAAGCGCTGTTTCCACATCTTGCCCCAAAGTGATAGAAAATGCGACTCCAATAACAGAACCTAAGGATGCGTCTGCCGGAAGAGTCCCTCCGATCTGCATAACTCCCAGAAATACTAACTGCAGCGTCGCTCCCGCAATAATACCTGCCTGCAAGTCTCCAAGCAATAATCCTACAATTGGACACAATACAAGCGGTGTGTTGATCATCGGGTAAGCAAACCAGGCTTCTGCCCATGTAATTACCCAGACAACAAGTGTGATAAGTAATGCGATTCCAATATTCATGTATATCCCTCCTCTAATAACTCTTCAATACCTCATCCAATGTTTTTGCCGAATCTGACGGAACCATACGAAATTCCACCTCATCCACCAGTTCCCCTAACTCTTTTAAAGATCGGATATCCTCATCATTAACATGTACTGCCGCCGCGATCAGCCTGCTTCCTTCTTTCTTCTTGACGCCGCCAATGTTTACTTTTTTAATGCCTTCTGTTTTTTTACACAAGCGCACAGCATCCTGGATTGTTTTGACAATTACAAAAATACTGATCTGCTGAGAACGCGGATCATTTAAAAGAGCTGCTCCGTCCTCAATGGAACGTATAGCCAATTTCATGCCGCTTGGTTTTGCCATCTTCAGCGCCATCTTTGCCATTTCATTTTCTACAACTTCATCATTCGCGATCAAAATTGACGTTGCATTTACATTGCCGACCCATGTCACGGCAACTTGTCCATGCAGCAGTCTCTCATCCACTCGCATCAGCTTTACCATAACTCATTCCCCTCCTCTTCTGTTTCAGTTAATATCTGGATCACAGTATGATCAAAGTACTGGATTCCTTCATTTGTTTCTTTTATTGCCATCTCAATTTCTTTTTTACAGCTTACGCCTCCTGAAACCATTGCCAGTTCAAGGGCAAGCCCTAAATTCATCCCACTGACCACACAAATCTTCGTATCCTCGCAAAGCTGCAGCATACAATTACATACACTACCACCTTTCACATCACACAATACGATCAGTTCTTCTTCCGGATCGGATCTTCGTATCTTCAGAATTTCCTCTAGAATTGCCTGTGGCTGTTCCCATGTATCCAGACCGAAAGCATCCACACGGATGCTTTCGCCTAAAATCATTTTCAACGCACTTTTCATTCCTTCAGCAAGACTTCCATGAGATGCCAGTATTAATTTGCTCATCTCTCTATTCCTTCCCTCAATCGGTTTTTATAACTCTGCTTCATCAATAACAATTGTATCTAAATCAATTGCTCCGCCAAGTGCGTCTACCTCTGCAAGGATCTTCTCTGCCGATGCACAACCGATACCAAAACGTGCAGCTCCCAGTTTATACATTTTAAGCAATGTATCCAAATCTCTTACGCCGCCCGCGACTTTCAACTGGGCTCTGTCTCCGATCGTATCTGCGATCACTTTTACATGATGCAGTGTCGTTGGTTTCCCGATGGAAAAACCAGAGCCTGTTTTTACATAATCAGCTCCCGCTTTGATAGAAAGTTCGCATGCTCTTACAATTTCTTCATCTGTTAAGAGCATCGCTTCAATAATGACTTTCAACGGAACTCCCGGCGTCGCGTCACGGACCGCTTTGATATCATTATATACAAGATCATCCAATCCTTCTTTTAACCAACCTACGTTAATCTGCATATCATTTGTTGCCGGCTCCAGTTCCATAAACTGATGCGCTAAGAACACCTTTGTCTCCGTTGACTCCTGACCTGTCGGAAACCCAAGAGATGTGCCAAATTTCGTTACCTCCGCGTCTTCCAATAGTTCTACAAGCTGTGGATAATAACAAGGCCAGCAGAAACATGTGCCGCATCCATACTTTTTGCATACCTCAACCATATGCTTCACATCACTCAATGTTGTATCCAGTTTCAGCACACTGGGATCCATCATATAAGCAATATCATCCTTTGTTAATACGTTTTTTCTCGGTCTTTCCGTTAAGATTCCTTTCATTATGTATCACCTTTCTTAAAATAATTTATATATAACTTTTACAGTTATCACACCTTATGTGCAGCCATTTATCAAGTATGCAGTTCTGTCAGCTTGCCATATTTCTTTCTGCACTCCACAAAACGCTCTGTATACGGTTTGTTATAAGCGACACATCCAACCGGCTGCTGGCGGATCATTAACTCTTCGCAATTCATGCACTGTGTACAGTATTTGATCTCATCCTCTCTGCCTTCCATCAATTTCAAAGGGGTAAGAGGATCGGCAAAGGACTGCCTGCCAAGTCCGACCATATCCATCATACCTTCTTCGATACAATGCGCTCCCATTGCAAACAGAGAAGATTTTTCCGGGTCAACAGAAAGCAGTTTGTTCTTCTTTCCTCTAAACGGTGAGAAGTGAGAACCGATCACAACCGTCTCCGGTTTCAGCGCTTTCTTCATCATATCTGCAAAGTAAATATGAAGATAGGAAAGCTCCGGCGCATCTTTGAGCGCTTCCATATAGTTCATCGCGCTATGCACATTTCCAAGAGACTCGATAAAATACGTAGCTCCTCGTTCTTCCAATCCCTTGATCAAATCAATAGGTTCTGTCATATCCATCAATGGGGATTCTGGTCCCGCTGAACCGAATCCACCCGGATGTCCCTCCCACATAGACATCTTGGAACCTACCAGGAAATTCTTATCGTAATTCACTGCTTTCATAATTTTTTCCTGCAGATCAAATGCCCACTGTCTTCTTCTCTCCCAGGACCCTCCATACTTCCAGTCCCGGTCGTTAAACGGGCGGATAATCTGTGAGCCAAGGTAGCCATGACAAAGCTTCATATCAATCCCGTCTGCGCCAACTGCGTATGCGATCTTGGTAGCCTCTACGAACTGCTCCATGATATGGTCTACTTCTTCCTCTGAAAGAATATCTCCGCCAATTCCGTACATCGGTTTGACACAAACTTTTCTGGAGAAATCCGATTCACTGATTTCTCCGGAATGTGTCAGCTGAAATACAATGAGTGTATCCGGATTTACTTCTTTCAATTTTTTGATAAAATTTGCCAGCGGCTTTTCATTCCGCGGCATGATCTCTAACTGTGTTTTTCTTGCTCTGGATTCGTTTGTGACAGTGATCGCCTCAAGATCGACCAATCCAAATCCGCCTTTATAAAGATTTTCATATCTCTGATATGTAAGATCTGTAGGATTCCCTTCTGCATCTGAATCTACACATTCCATTGGCTGTGCAAAAAATCTGTTCTTACATTCTCTTGTCCCGATTTTGATCGGACTTAATAATGTCTCTTTATATCCCATTGTGTTCTCCTTTTCTGTTCACTTAAGCTACGGTTTCTCCGCTTGCCAGTTTCATAATATTCTCTTCTGAGAAATCTGCTGTCATAAGTTCTCCGGTTATCGTTCCTTCATGCATGACCAGCACGCGATCCGATACCCCCATCAATTCCGGCATCTCTGACGAGATCATGATAATGCTGACGCCTTCCTGCACAAGTTTATCCATCAGCAGGTAAATTTCGTATTTCGCACCGACATCGATCCCTCTTGTCGGCTCATCTAAAAACAATATCTTACATTCTGACGCCAGCCATTTTGCCAAAACGACCTTTTGCTGATTTCCGCCGGAAAGATACTTGCATAATTTATCCATATCCGGAGAGACTACTTTTAGTTCCTCAAAATATTTTCCCGCCAATGTCCGTTCTTTTTTCCCTTGCATGAATCCGGAAGCAGATACTTTATCCAATGCCGCAGCCAATATATTATCCCGGATCCCCTGGTTCAAAAACAGCCCTTGTGTTTTCCGGTCCTCTGTGGCAAAGCCAAGGCCATATTTTACAGCTTTGTTTGGATGACTGATATGAACGTCTTCACCGTTGATCTTAACGGTTCCCGCACTATATTTATCGGCTCCGAAAATCGCACGCAGTACTTCTGTACGTCCTGCTCCCACCAGACCGCCGAATCCTAAGATTTCTCCCTTTCTTAACTTAAAGGATATGTCCTTAAACCGTTCTCCAGTCAGTCCTTCTACTTCCAGTACGGTCTCGCTGCTTTGACTGCGATGACGAGGCGGAAATGTATCTTTTAAGTCCCGTCCGATCATCTTACTGATCAGCCAGTCTTTATCAATATCCGCAATATTGGCATCTGTAATATACTTCCCATCTCGAAGTACCGTCACTCTATCGCAAAGTGCAAACAGTTCTTCCAGACGATGAGAAATATAAATTACAGTAATACCGTCTTCTTTCAACTTACGTACGATTTCAAACAATGTTTCAATTTCACTGTTTGTCAAACTATCTGAAGGTTCATCCATAATGATGATCTTAGAGTTATAAGATAATGCTTTCGCAATGTCTATCATCTGCTGCTGTGCGACACTTAAGTGCTTGGCAGGTATTTTGTAGCTTGGAATACTGCCTCTGCTCACATAGTCCAGATATTCCTTTGCGAACTCATTTTCTTGTTTTGTATTGATGACCTGTAATGTATTTTTTTCTTGTCCCAGCATGACATTTTTGATGGCATTCAATTCCGGAACCAGACTCAGTTCCTGATAAATGATCGCCACACCCTTGTCGATCGCGTCCCTCGGGTTTTTAATGGAAACTTCTTCTCCATTAATTTTAACGGTTCCCGCATCGGCTTTATATACCCCGGAAAGAACCTTCATTAACGTTGATTTTCCAGCTCCATTTTCACCGATCAATGCGTGAATCTCACCCTTTTTCACGCGGAGATTTACATGATCAAGTGCTGTGACTTTTGAAAACGTTTTTGTAACTCCTAACATTTCCAATGCATATTCACTCATTCTTTCACCTTCCCCACATGAATCTTATTTTTCTTTTCTCTGGAAAACAACAGCAACAAGAATAATCAGTCCTTTGATCAAACTCTGAAGGTTCGGATCCGCCCCAATCAAATTGAGGATATTATTTACTATCGCCATGATGATCACGCCTGCAAGTGTTCCTGCCAGCGTTCCGACTCCGCCGCTCATCGCAGTTCCACCGATAACAGCTGCCGCAAGCGCATCCATATCATATCCGGCGCTCCCGTTCGGCTCGCCCACGCGTACACGCGCCATAAGCATGACCCCGGCAAGTGCGGCAGTAAATCCGCAAAGGACATATGCCATGATCTTATTGAGATTCACTTTAATACCGGTCAGTCTTGCCGCCTCTGCATTGCTTCCGATCGCATAAATATGTCTGCCATATACTGTTTTGTGCAGTACGATCAAAAAGATGATCATCACAGCCGCATACAGTACAACTGCGCATGGTATGCCAAGTATATAGTCGGATCCGAAACTCTCCCAAAATTCCGTTACTTTTCCTCCCGGTGCACCTTTGGTGTATACCATAACAACACCTTTAATGATCATGTTCATTGCCAAAGTGACAATAAATGCCTCCAATTTTCTGGTAACGATGATAATACCATTTACCAGGCCGATCAGACATCCAAGAATCAACACCAGCGCTACCTGACCTGCCATAATTCCAGTCTGTCCTGCTTCTACTCCCTTCTCCATCATATCCGCTAGGAGACAGGCTGTCAGTGCCATGATACTGGTTACAGAAAGATCGATCCCTCCTACCAGTAGAACGACAGTCATTCCAATGCTGACTACACCTACGATAGATGCCTGTCTCAAAATATTCATAATATTAGAATAGGTCGGAAATATATCCGGAGAAGCGATGGTGGAAATAATAAATGTCAGTATAAGCACACCGTAAGGTACACTCACTGGATTGTTTTTTATTCTTTGTAAAATATTTCTTTTCTCTGTTTCCTTACTCATCGCTTTTTCTCCAATTCATCACTACTTGCTATTATTTATATAATATGGTGCGCTCTGTTGCCTCTGGGCTTACTAATACTTTGATCAGTTTTGAATTTTTCTTGATTTCGTGAAGTGTTTCCTCTAACTCTTCCAATGGGACGATCATGGAAATGAGTGGTGTAGGATCTACACGGTCATACTGCATCAATGTCAGTGCATCTGCCCAGTCATAGCCAATTCCAGCGCAGCTTCCGCTGATCTTCTTCTCACTTGTTACAAATTCAATTGGCGGCAATGACGCATAATCATCATCAGCGCACATACCGAATGCCTCCAGCTTACCTCCCTTACGCAGCATCTTAAATGCCTGCTCATAAGTACTGTGATGTCCGACAGCCTCCAAAACATAATCTGCGCCGATTCCATTTGTAAGCTTCATGACTTCTTCGACAGGATCACACTCTGCTGCATTGATCACATAATCCGCAACAACCTCTTTCGCCATTGCCAGTCTCTCCGGATTGGTATCCACCATGATGATCGGCGCGGCTCCACGAGCTCTTGCCAACTGTGCATGCATAACGCCCAGGCCTGCCCCGATGATAACGACACTGCGTCCGATCTCACAATTCATTTTGTGGGATGCATTTAAGCAGGCCGTCAACGGCTCTACAAATGCCGCTTTGATATCAGAAACCTCATCCGGAACTTTATAAATATTTTTCCATGGAACCTTTACATATTCTGCAAAGCCACCGTCTGTATGTATACCAATCTGTTTAAAATCAGAGCAAAGTAAGGATTCACCGATTCGGCACTGATAACATGTCCCGCAGGGAATTACAATGTCATAAGTAACTCTGTCACCAACCGAAAGGCCTTTTGCATTCGCTCCTACCTCTGCGATCGTTCCGCATACCTCATGCCCTGTGATCAGCGGAATGCACTCTACCTCATCCGCATATTTCCCTGTATAAGATCCCCAGTCCGATCCGCAGATACCACAATATTTTACTTTTACGAGTACCTCGTCATCATTGATCTGCGGGATCGGTACTTCTCTCAACTCGAAGCGTCCCACTTCAGCTAATACCTGTGCTCTCATTGTTCCTTCCATAGTTGTCTACCTCCATCTATTTTGTAAATAATTTGTCATGACGTTCTTCATATGGCGCATCGATTATCAACGGTCTTAAGAAATCAATTGTTTTCTTTGTGCCGTCGTCCACACTCATGATCACGTCCTCGTGTTCAAAGTTAAATACTCCGTCGTATCCATTGAGATACAGTTCGCTGATCAGGGCTTTCCAATTCACATCTCCCCATCCGGGAATTCTGAATCTGAAAGATCTGTCTTTTCTTGCCCAACCATCCTGCATATACATATTCAACCCTCCGCTTGCAAGATGATGTTTTAAGATCTCACAATCCTTAGCATGCACCGTTACGATGCGATCTGCCAATTCATACACGAACTGATTTACATCTATTCCTGAGAACAATACATTTGCAGGATCCAGATTGATTCCAAAACTCTCATGATTATCTGTTACTTCCAAGAGACGTTTTGTAGATTTAATATCATAAACAATATTGTTCGGGTGAGGTTCAAAGGCAACTTTCACACCGTATTCTTTATATTTGTCAAATACATATCCCCATTTCTCTGCAAATTGTTCTTCCTCATATTTCCATCCGTTTGGTTCCGGCCAGTCATTGATGTGTCCGTAATTTTCCATGCCAGAAAATGCGACAACACAGTTTACTCCAAGTTCGGCTGCCAGTTGAGCAGAACGAATCATACTCTCCTGACCGAATTTAATCTTTTCTTCTTTGCTGCCCGGGCATATAGAGTCCATTCCTGCACTGTATGGTCCCATGATCAATGGGGAATCCGCATGGTTGCTAAGTGCAGAAATGAACAGCCCGTGGTCTTCTATTTTTTTCTTAAATTCTTTCGCATTATTTCCTTTTAATAACTCTGCCGCATCTACCTGTCCATTGTCTGTATATGCCGGAAGTTCCACTGCATCATAGCCATTCCTTGCGGCAATCTCACAAACTTTGTCCACCGGTAAATTTGAATAATTCACTACACAAAAACCTAATTTCACTTTTTATTCCTCCATGCCTTTTATTTCTTTACATTTCTCTCAAATACTTTTTGTTACAGTTCCTTTTAATATGTCCAGTCGAAATCGTCTCCGTCCTCGATCACATATTCGTCAATATTTTCTGCGGTAACTGTAATAGGCTCTTTGATAACGATCTTTTCTTCCGGATCTTTTCCCTCTATTGTGTCGATCGCCAGATGAAGCGCCTCTACAGATGCCGCGCATGGGAACTGTGTAAACCCGTAAAATATTCCATCTTTTACATTCTTTGCCACTCCATTGATACCGTCTGCATTTACAACAATGATTCCTTCATCATCTCTTCCTGCCTCTACAATTGCATCCCACGCTGCCAGTGTAACTGCTCCGTCCTGAGAGATCACTGCATCGATTTCACCTTCTCCGTATTTGCTCAAAAAATCTTCCATTACGGATTTACCTTTTGAAGATTCAAAATCCGTATACTGTCTGTCAATGATCTTGATGTCCGGATACTGAGAAAATACTTTTTCCTGTCCTGCTTTTTGTCCGTTATCCGTACCGGAACCTGCGATTGAATCCAGTGCAATTACATTTCCTTTCGGCTCTCCGTTTTTCTCTGTGATTGCGTCAACAACCATCTGTGCGCACGCCGCTCCATTATTTTCATCTGTCCAGCCTACAAAGTGCGTGTAGTCTTCTGTAGTCGCTGTTCTATCAAACAGAATCACCGGAATTCCAGAAGCGTATGCCGCTTCAATTCCAGGATTCACTGCATCCTCTACTGCCGGCGTGATCAGAATCGCATCCAGATCTTTTTGCAGCATTGCTTCAATATTACTGTTCTGTGTATTGGCATCATCATGCGCATCTGTTTCTACGATTTCGACACCCAGCTTCTCTGCCTCTTCCATTAACATATCGCGCATTTTCACCCGCCAGCTATTGGAAACTGATGCATTCGCAAAACCGATCACATATTTGCCGTCCTCTTTCGCCACTTTCGTTCCCCCTTCTTTAGCCGGTTCTTTTCCACTGCTGCATCCTGTTAATACGAGTGTTCCAATCATCGCACCTGCAAGTAACATTGAGATAATTTTCTTTTTCATAATTCTTTACTTCCTCTCTTTTATTTTTTACCTTTCATCACGAGCTCGTCTAACTGTTTTTACTATATCACATTTCGTTTGTCATTTTATTTTTTCGTTTAATTTTGTTTTAGTTTTTATTTTTTTCGTTTTTACCTGATTTTAATTGCATTTTTTGTATAAATTCCACATGTTTTTTTATTAACAAACTCTTTTTCACCCTAAATTTTTGTGTATTTTTCATGCTTTGCAAATCATTTTTTCGTTTTATTTCGTTTTGTATCTTTTTCTTCAATATTTTTTCTTTTTATTTGCTATCCATATTTCTTTATGCTATTATGTTAATAAGTAAATTACTTTTACTGGATACAGGATTCCATATCAATTATTTTATCGAGGTAAGCATTTTGTTTAAGGCTGAACGCCACAGGCGAATCAAAGAAATTTTAAAAGACTGCCGTCAAATCGAGGTTTCATCGCTCAGCAATCTCCTTGATGTCACAGAAGTAACGATACGAAAGGATTTTGAAGAGTTAGAGCGGGAAGGATTTCTCACTCGCTTCCATGGAGGGGCTACACTGAATTCTGAAGAAACGAATTCTTCTGTCAATACACCCTTCGTTAATCCGCTGACGGAATACGACAAAAACAAGGAAGAAATCGGACGTACTGCAGCGCAATTGATCAATGAACGTGAATGGGTTTTTCTCGGTCCCGGAACGACCAATTTTTATATTGCATGCGCCCTTCGGGATCGTGTCAATGTCAATATACTGACAAATAACTTTCTGGTGTCACAGGCATTGTATAATACTCCCGGAATCCGTCTAGATTTTTTCGGCGGTCACGTTGAACATCCCGGCTTCTATACGATTCCTGATAATCTTGAAAAAGATTTGGAAAATATGTATTTTGATAAGGCATTTTTCTCTATCGACGGAGTAGATATTCATGCTGGATATACATTATCTGATCGCCCGGTATATGATCTGATCTCCACGGTTCGCGCACGTTCTCGTGAAATGATCATGGTATTTGACTATACCAAATACGATCAACGTTCTTTCATGAAGGTAGGCAATTTGGATTTTGCAGCTGCGGTTGTTACAAACCCGGCTATTCCGGATGATTATAAACAGTTTTTTTTAGAACATAAAATTTCCGTATATACGAGTTTTGATTTGAAACCGATTAATTTTTAATTCGAATTTTAAAGTGGTTATTTATGAAATCTTTTTGTATACAGACAAAGTCATTATCTAAAACTGCGGACCGCCCATTACTTACAGATATTGATTTCACTGCCTTTTCCGGTGAGATCCATGCCATTATCGGTAACAATGGTGAAGGAAAAACCGTATTTGCTAAACTTTTATCCGGCGTGCGCAAAAAGACAAGTGGTTCTATTTTTCTGGATGGAACAGAACTCCACTTTGGGGATCCTTCTTCTGCCCAGAAAGCGGGAATTTATATCTTGCAGCAAGAACCTGTCCTTTTTCCGGAGCTTTCTGTCCGGGATAATATTACGCTCGGGGTGGAAAAACATATACAAAATCGTTCTTTTTGGGCTCCCTCTGCAAAAAAACTGGATTGCGTATGTCGTTCCTATCTAAAGAACTTTGGTCTGGAAGCCATAGACTTACATGCGCCTGTATCTGCTCTGTCTGCTATGGAAAAACTGATGATACAACTGTGCCGTATTTTAATCTGCAATCCGAAAGTTCTGATTCTGGATGAACCTTCTGCCTTGCTGACAACGATGGAAATTGAAATGTTATTTCAATTTCTAAAGGACTATAAAAAAGAACGGATCATTCTTTTGATCACACATAATTACTCTGTTCTTTTAAACCATTGTGACAGAGTTTCTTTTATGAGCGATGGACAAATTGAAGCCACCTTCACAATAGAGGAGCTCAAAACACCGTCCGGTCAAGCTTACCTGGAACGTTTAAAGATGAGCTTTTCGTATCCGTCCATGCGTCTGGCACCGGGAAACGAAACGGTAAACATCCGGTCTCTTTCTACAAATCTGCTTTCCGGCATTAATTTTTCTATGCACCAAAAAGAAATCGTCAGCATTGCCGGATTAAAAAGAGAGCAAAAAGATTCTCTCATAGCAGCACTTTTGTATAAAAAAGGAATGACCGGTGGAAGTATTTCGTTTCCGAAAACCAAACAGTCTCCGATCATCAGTGTGATCAGTGACAGTCCCGCATACGAAATGCTCTTTGAAACGCAGTCCGTACCTTTTAATATTACGGCCTCTGATTTCAGGCGGACCCGCAGAAGATTTTTTACTTCTGTAAAGAAAATGCGTTCCTACGGAAAGCGCTATTTTCAGAAATTGCATATAAAAGATGCGGATATACACACGCCGCCTATGTATTTGAGCACGGGTACTAAACAGAAGGTGATTCTTGCACGTTCCCTTTTTAAATGCGCAAATATCTACATATATGACGAACCAACAAAAAATCTAGATTCTACAAGCAAGCTGGATTTTTATAACATTCTAAATGCATTAGCTTTAGAAGGAGCTTCAATCCTTCTGATATCTTCTGATTATTCAGAGATGATCGGCATGAGCAGCCGTATTATTCTTGTAAAGAATGGATGTCAGACAGGAAATTATTCAACAAATTACCTTTCAGTCGAGACTCTGTCTAAAGAATTAGAATAATGCAAAGGATGATGAACTATGAAAAAAAATAAATTAATTGCTTTCGACTTGGGCACCGGAGGCATCAAAGCCTCTTTGTTCGACGCAATGGGAAATTCTCTCGCAGAAGTTTTTCAACAATACGAAACGTTCTTTCCAAAGGAGAAATTCACCGAACAACGTCCTATGGATTGGTGGTGTGGTGTCTGTAATGCCACTCGTCTGCTCCTTGAACAAAGCGACTGTCTTGCAGAAGAAATTGCATGTACGGCCCTTTCCGGACACAGCCTTGTTGCTGTTCCTATCGATAAGGAGGGGAATATTTTACTGAACCAGGTTCCAATATGGTGTGATATGCGCGCAGAAGATCAAATCTCTAAATTTTTCAAAGAGTTGTCTTATGAAGATTGGTACTCCACTACGGGCAACGGAGATCCGGAAGAATGTTACACAATTCTGAAGTTGATGTGGATGCGTCAGCATCAACCGGAAATTTTTGCTAAAACATATAAAATTCTCGGTTCAAAAGATTTTATTAATTATAAGTTCACCGGAACCATCTGTACGGATCCGTCCTATGCTTCCGGTTTCGGCGTCTTTCACTTACTAAATTGGGATTATGAAGAGCGCTTTTTTAAGGCCGCCGGTATCTCCAGAGAAATTTTTCCCGAAATCCGCCCCTCCGATTCTATCATCGGGTATGTAACTAAAGCCGCTGCAGAAGAATGTGGACTCTGTGAAGGAACCCCTGTTGCCTGCGGTGCTGTAGACAATACCTGTATGGCGCTTGGCGCACGTGGATTAGAAGAAGGCGTTGCATATACCTCTCTCGGTTCTTCCAGCTGGATAGCCGTCACCTCAAAAAAGCCTATTATAGATCTGCAAATGCGCCCCTTCGTATTCGCTCACGCAAAAAAGGGCTATTATACATCTGCTGTTTCTATTTTTTCAGCAGGTAATTCTTTCCGCTGGGTACGCGATCAACTTTTAAAAGACTATCCAGATACTACAAATACCTATGATATTATGAATCAAATGGCAGAAGCCACACCGCCAGGAGCACATGGCGTTTTGTTTAATCCCAGCCTTGCCGGCGGAAGTGCACAAGAACCTAGTCCAAATCTAAATGGGGGATTCATGGGTATTACTCTTGGCAACACCCGGGAAGATCTTGTCCGCGCTTCCATGGAAGGAGTTGCCATGGCACTTCGGAAAACTCTGGACATTCTTTTAAGCCAGACGACAATCTCGGGGGAAATGCTTTTGTGCGGCGGGTGCAGCAAAAGCGCTGTATGGCGCCGGATTTTTACCGACATCTACAACATGCCCGTCATCAAAACTACTGTGGATCAGGATGCCGCATCTCTGGGAGCCGCCGCCCTGGCAGCAAACGCCTGCGGTCTCTGGGATGGATATGATAGGATACAGTCTGTTCACAAGATAGAAGACCACTTGGAACCGATTCCTGAGAACGCAGAATTCTATGAAAAACTTCTGGAAATATATGATGACTGGACGCAGGCTCTGGCCCGTCTGGGAGACAGAATGAATCAGATTCGTTCTATGTAAAATCAGCCCCATCCTCAATAATATAATACCCTCAAGCAGGACAATGAAAACCCTGCCTGGGGGTATTTTATATCCAGAAAAAATAACGTTCTCTAAACTTTTTTCAAAAACAAAGAAAATGTCGTACCTTTTTCATCGGATGCCACCTTGATATACCCGTTCTGCTTATTCACAATATCACGGGTAAGATATAGACCGATCCCTACGCCGTCAACTCCTGCTGACTGCTTTCCACGGTAAAATCTGCCGAAGATTTTTGCCTGTTCTTCTTCAGGAATGCCAATTCCGTTATCGGATACATCCAATCGCAAATACGATGGATATTCGGTGATTTTCAAGTCCACAACTCCGCCGCTTGGTGTGTATTTCACAGCATTGTCAAGTACATTGGTAACAGCTTCTGCCGTCCAGTTAAAATCAAGCAGGGCTTCAAAGGTCTGCCCACAATCAAAGGTAATCGTAATATTTTTATCCCTTGCTTTGGCATAAACCGTTTTTACCGCTTGCATAACAATATCATTTAAACTGCTTTGTTCAGGTTTCAATCGGATAATGCCACTTTCCAAACGGGACATTTTAATCAAACTGTTTGTCAAAAAAGTCAGCTTTTCAAGGGACATCTGCAAGGTGGCAATATATTCACTTCTCTCCTCATCGGATAACCCTGTATCACCTAATAACTGTGCAAAGGTGTTTGCCGCTGCTACGGGCGTTTTGATTTGATGCGAAATATCGGAGATTAAAGTTTTGATCTGTTCTTTCTCTTGTGTCAGCATTTGATTCTGTGCCTTTAAAATATTGCGGAGTTTTAGAAGTTGGTGCTGCAGCCGTGCAGTCAGGGTATCCTCAGCTTCTGAAAAGACCGTCCGTTCCTGCTGTTCTACCAAAGCTTCAATGAGCAGCGTAATCTCCTCTAACAGATTATCGTTATAGCGGTTGTGCAGAAAGTCCATTAGGAACAACAAGCCACATAAAAATACAAATGCAAAAGAGATAAAAAGCGTACGGAAAAGGATGTCCTCCATAAAAAAGAACACACCAACAGATACCACCGCCGTAGCAGTACCTATAATTAAAATCAGTTTTCTGTAAATTTCAAAATGCTTCATCGTCATTCTCCAAAAGTGTAACCCATACCAAAAACCGTCACAATGTATTCCTGCTTTTCATCATGCAGTTTCTGCCTTAGCCGCTTAATATTCACACGCACGGTATTATCATCAACAAAGTTTCCGTCTATATCCCAAAGCTGTTCCAAAAGCATCGCCTTTGTAACAACCCTTCCCCTGTTTTCCATTAGATAAAGGAGCAATTTGTATTCTGTTGAGGTCAAATGTATTTCCTGTCCCTTCATTAAAACAAGACACTTTTCTTTATCTAACTCTAAATCTCTGTATTTCATACGAAGTTTTCCTACGCCGGTTCGTTTTAGAACTGCCAATACTTTTTTTCGTAAAACTTCAATAGAAAAAGGCTTTGATATATAATCATCACAACCAACGCCAAACCCTTCCAACATATCTTCTTCCGTATCATTAGCGGTTAAAAATAATACAGGTGTTTCCGATGTTTCCCGAATTTTCTTACAAAATTCCAAACCATTTCCGTCAGGCAGGTTAATATCAAGCAGAAACAAATCATACTTTTGCTTTTGGTATTGTTGCAATGCTTCCAAATACCCATAGACTGCTGTAACCGTATGCTCGTCTTTTTTTAAGGCGATAGAAATACCCTTGCTCAGAATTTTATCATCTTCAAGGAGAAAAATATTTGCCATAGCCGTAAAACGCACCACCTTCCTCAATATGCAAAATTGCAGGAACAGACGCAGCAACGCTGCGTCCGTCCCGCAGCCTCATTTAATTATCAAAATTGTGCAGTCTTTCAATGACCGTTTCATCAGAAGTTGCTTTGTAAACAATGGCAGGAACGCTTAAGCAAATTACAAAGATTGCTGCAATCAAACCGATGACAAGAGCAACAGGGTATTTAAATACTGCATAATTTGCCATATGCGGAACTGCATCTGCCACCAACATTAGGAACGCATTACCAAAAGTCATAATCAGCAGAGTAGAAATCAGAGCATAAATACCGCCTTCTAAAGTAAGTATCTTCATAATCTGCTTTTTCGTTGTTCCGATACTTTCCATAATGGCAAATTCATTTTTCCTTGCCACCACACCCGTCAGCATTACATTGACAAAGTTAATCAAACCAATGACAATGAGCAGAATTGCGGCACCGTTCCCCAACAAGCTTAAAGAGTAGTTCATCTGTTCAAATAGTTCTTTCTGGTTAACTGCTGATTTAAACTGCCATTCTGATCCAGTCAAGGTACTGTTGATCGCCTGTAATTCGCTGTCAATTCGTTCTAAATCGTTAAAATCTTTAATATTCACACCGATTGCGGAAATGATTGGTTCTTTTGTCAGGCGTTCCATACCTGCTTCGCTGACAAAGATAATATCTGGAACCATATAAATATCTTTGCGTCTGCCAATACTATCAGAAAGATTATTTGCATAATCGTCATAGTAAAAAGAACCGTCGATTTTAAAATCGGTCGCCTTGCCGTCTGTATTGTCGGCAGTCAGCGTTAACATTTCCCCCACTAAAGCGGTAGTGGGAGCAAGAATTTCTGTATCTCTTCCGGCAATCGCTGTTTCACCACGCCTAAATGCGTCCATGTCAATGGGCGTATCAGGGTGCTTGGCATTGTATTCTTCCAGTATCCTGTCGTCTGGAAGCGTTGTAATATAGCAGCCGTAGTCACCGGCATCAGCATACCCTTTCATTACCTCTATCATCTGTTCATAGGACTGTCCCTTCGATTTATATTTGCTGTCCTCATATTTAATTTTCATAAAGCCTTCTAAAGCGGTTTCATCAAAGTCAATACCTGCCCAGACTGTCTTTTGAATATCTACATTTTCAACACCGTCGATTTGCTTAATCTGTTCCACAAAATGTTCGTCGAATTGAGGTACTTCCTTGTTGAGTTGCTCAGGCTGTTCAAATTGAATATCATTGTATTCAAAGTTATAATCCATGTATTCCTTAATAAAGTTCTCAGCCGACATACTGCTTATAACTCCATTTACGCCTAAAATCATAGTAATTCCCATAAACAAGGACATAAACACAAGAATAGCTCGCTTTTTGTCACGGAACACATTATGAAATGCCATCACATGCAGCTTGCCGCCATTGGTGGAATTTCTGCTTTTTGTTTTCTTCGGTGCAAAATTCTGAAACTTCAATGCTTCTATTGGCGAAATTTTTGCAGCCGCTTTTGCAGGAGCATTGCAGGCAATCCAAACAGTTACCGCCGAAAAGAGAATGGACAGAATATAGATAGATGGATGAAAAAACACTTCGGCATCCATCATCGACTTGCCCTGTTCAAAACCCTCGTTCAAAACAAAGGGAACAATTCCAAAGGAAACAGCGGTGGCTAACACAATACCAATCGGGATACCAATGCAGGCAAACTTAACCGCCTGATTTTTTACCAGTGATTTAATCTGTTTTTGCGTTGTTCCAAGCGTTTTCATCAAACCGTAAAAACGGGTATCCTTTGAAATGGATATATACAAAACATTGTAAATAAGCAGATAGCCGCTGCCAATGATAAAGAATACCAATAGGATTACCATTGCGATAACTGAACCGCTTGATGATTTCATGGAAACCGCACCGCCGAAAGATTGATTTTCGTTAAGCTCCACATCTTTTTGAATACAATAAAAATCATCGGGCATTTTATTCAGCGACAAAGAAAGAACGCCGTCCTGTGCCATTGTATAGCCTGCGTTTTTACAATAGCTTTCTGAAACAAAGCCCATTCCCGTACCTGTATAGGAATGAAACCATCCGCTTAATGTGAAATTATTTTCCTGCTGACCGTTTTTATCATAATAAGATAAAGGAATTTCCATATTCAGCTTCGGCTCTTTAATTCCAAGCTGTGAAAGAGCATCCTCTGACAGCATAATTTCATTTTCATTTGAAGGATATTTCCCTTCTATATCTTTGATTGTTTCTTTATAGTGTTTATCCCATTCAGTAGTGTCGTAATACGAAAGTGCGATAGAAAGCTCACGCCCCTCGTCGTTCTTCTCGGCAACTGAGCCGACCATATACTGCGTACCTACAGTTTTAACATATTCCAAATTCTTAATCTGCTGTTCCTGCTTTTCTGTCGGCATCGCAAGGGACGCATTAGCGGTCGTGCCTGCGGTACGCACCTGCATTAACTTCATATTTTCCATATAGTTAATGCCCAAACTAAATACAGTTGTAATCATAAAGGTAGTTAGGACAATTGCAAACACCGCAAACAGGTTACGAATACGGTTTGCTTTCATCATTCCCTTTTCCACTCTCTTAACTGCTTTTTTATTTCGGTTAGCGTGCATATCTGACACCTCCCGAAACAACCTTGCCATCCTCAATGCGGATTGTACGGTCTGCCATTTGAGCGATTTCCTCATTGTGCGTGATCATAATGGTGGTTTGGTGGAACTGACGGCTGATCGACTGCATCAGCAAAATAACATCCATACTTGTTTTTGAGTCCAGATTTCCCGTCGGTTCATCCGCAAGGATAATGGCAGGCTTTGTCGCAAGGGCACGGGCAATCGCAACCCTCTGCTGCTGACCGCCTGAAAGATTATTCGGCATATTTTTAAGCTTTTGTTCCAAGCCAAGAGTATGGATAATCTCTTTTACAAATCTTGTATCGGTCTTGCCACCGTCGATCTCAATAGGGTACACAATATTCTCATAAACATTGAGAACAGGAAGCAGATTGTAATTCTGAAATACAAAGCCGATATTTCTGCGGCGGAAAATTGTCAATTCCTCGTCCTTCATTTTCAAAAGTTCTTTTCCTCGGATAGTAACACTACCAGAAGTAGGGCGGTCTAACCCGCCGATCATGTTGAGTAGTGTAGATTTACCGCTGCCTGATGTACCGATAACAGCAACAAATTCGCCTTCCTCTACGGAAATGGATACCCCATCCAAAGCATGGACTTCGTTTTCTCCGCTTCCGTATATCTTTCGTAAATCTTTTGTTTCAAGTATTGCCATATTAAAACCTCCAAATTTGTATTTTTTATTTTGTAAGTTCAGTATAGCAACCACTTCTTACAATCTCATTACAGTCTAAACTAAGAATATTCTTCTTCATCAACACTTTTAATTACAAATAGAGGCAAAAACGGCAATTCACTTATTCCTTTTTCAAGAGGTTTTACCTTGTTTGAAAAATCAATCGCATAAATTTCATCATAATAACTGTTGCCCTTTGTAAAAAAATCGCCACCCGGCTGTAAGTGACGATTTCTGAAAGTTATTTTGTTGTTATCGAATGAGCCAGCTGTACTCCTGCCTACAATCCACCACATAATCAGCGTAGACTATATCGTCTACTATTTGAAATATTATCATATAGCGTTTCTCAAACAGGATAAAACGATAGGCATTTCTTGGGATATAGTTCTCTGTGAGCCACGAACATCTCTGCGGCATCAGTTCTAATGAATTTGCAGTCTTTTTAAATTCGGCTGTCATCCGTTTCGCCTCTTCTAGGTTGACCTGTGCCAGAAAAGCAGCGTGGGAAACAAGCATCTGCGTTGCCCGTTCTGATACGATCACACGGTATTTATTCTGCTGTTCCATGAGCTGCCGCCTCCTTGATCGCACTACGCATCATCGCAGCGACTTCATCAACAGAGTAGCCTTTGCTTCCACGCACCCTATCTTCCTCTACGGCAAGTAATTCCTCACGCAGCTTCAGCATTTTTTCCCTGCGGTTATAAGTTTCAATATCCATAACGACTAAATCTCCCTCGCCGTTCTTGGTAAGGAAAACCGGCTCTGCGGTCTTTCTGCACATATCGGCAATCTCGTTGTAATTCTGGCGGATTGCTGCGGATGGACGAATATTCATAACAAAACCTCCTTCTCGTATATTAGATAGTAATATTCTATCCATATTATACTCATTTCATGCAATCAAGTCAATACGCACAAAAAATTGTTGTGCACATTTAACCCCCGTAATATAAAAACTTCATTTCCTCATTTCTGTTCGTCAGATCAGAGATTTTCCTCCACCTTCCTTCAGATCCCCCTCACATTAATCATAATCTTGCCATGAATAGGACACCCTTGATCTTGGCTGTATTCTTCCCACTACTAGGGCGGATCTGGAACTTTCATCCATTAGCGGCGTGCGCCGCAAGGCGCACCCAAAAATAAGCGTACCACTATTTCTAATGATACGCCTATCTCATTTCATTTTTTAATTAAGGTCTATAAAAACCCTTACAATGGTATGTCTCCATTGATCTTTCCTTACATACTGTCCGTTAGCCTTTCGATAGGCGGCTGCCTGCTCGAAACTAAGCGGTAATTCAAAGGAAAGAGAACTCCTACCTTTGTGCAATAGCAGCCTGTGCTGCTGCCAGTCTTGCGATCGGCACACGGAATGGTGAGCAGGATACATAATCCAGACCCAGCTTATTGCAGAATTCTACAGAGCTTGGATCTCCGCCGTGCTCTCCGCAGATACCTACATGCAAGTTCGGATTTACCGGTTTTCCTAATGTAATAGCCATATCCATCAGCTTGCCGACACCATTCTGGTCAAGTTTAGCAAATGGATCATTCTCAAATATCTTCGCATCATAGTAAGCTTCCAGGAACTTACCTGCATCATCACGAGAGAACCCAAATGCCATCTGTGTCAAGTCGTTTGTACCAAAGCAGAAGAAGTCAGCTTCTTTTGCGATCTCGTCAGCTGTAAGAGCTGCTCTTGGGATCTCGATCATTGTACCAACTTCGTATTTCAGATCGCTTCCTGCTGCTGCGATCTCAGCATCTGCTGTCTCAACAACGAATTTCTTAACATATTTCAGCTCTTTGATATCTCCTACAAGCGGGATCATGATCTCCGGTTTTACTGTCCAGTCCGGATGAGCTTTCTGTACGTTGATCGCTGCACGGATGACAGCTCTTGTCTGCATCTTAGCAATCTCCGGATACGTAACTGCAAGACGGCATCCACGATGTCCCATCATTGGGTTAAACTCGTGAAGGCTATCGATAATTGTCTTGATCTGCTCAACTGTCTTACCCTGAGCATCAGCCAGTTTCTTGATGTCCTCTTCCTCTGTTGGAACAAATTCATGAAGCGGTGGATCAAGGAAACGAATCGTAACCGGATTTCCTTCCAGAGCCTCATACAGAGCCTCGAAGTCTCCCTGCTGCTCCGGAAGGATCTTCTCAAGGGCAGCTTCTCTTTCCTCTACTGTCTCGGAACAAATCATCTCGCGGAATGCATCGATTCTGTCGCCTTCAAAGAACATATGCTCTGTACGGCAAAGTCCAATACCCTCTGCTCCAAGCTCACGAGCTTTCTTAGCGTCAGCCGGTGTATCAGCGTTTGTACGAACTTTCATTGTTCTATATTTGTCAGCCCATCCCATGATACGACCGAACTCTCCAGCGATCGTAGCATCCACTGTCGGGATGATGCCGTCATAAATAGCGCCTGTAGATCCATCCAGTGAGATGCTGTCTCCCTCGTGGAACTCTTTTCCGGCTAATGTAAATTTCTTATTTGCTTCGTCCATTGCGATATCTCCACAACCAGATACGCAGCATGTTCCCATTCCACGTGCAACTACAGCAGCGTGAGATGTCATACCGCCACGGACTGTCAGGATACCCTGAGCGCTCTTCATACCTGTGATATCTTCCGGTGATGTCTCAAGACGAACAAGAATTACCTTCTCACCTCTTGCAGCCCACTCTACAGCATCATCAGCTGTAAATACGATTTTACCGCAAGCAGCTCCTGGAGATGCTCCAAGTGCTTTCGCCATTGGTGTTGCAGCTTTCAATGCAGCAGCGTCAAACTGTGGGTGAAGCAGTGTATCCAAGTTACGTGGATCGATCATTGCAACTGCTTCTTCTTCTGTTCTCATTCCCTCGTCAACAAGGTCACAAGCAATCTTCAGAGCAGCCTGTGCTGTTCTCTTACCATTACGTGTCTGCAGCATGTACAGTTTACCATGCTCTACTGTAAACTCCATATCCTGCATATCTCTGTAGTGTGTTTCCAGAGTTTTGCAAACTTCTTTAAACTGTGCGAATGCTTCTGGGAATTTCTGTTCCATCTCGGAAATGTGCATTGGTGTACGAACACCGGCAACTACGTCTTCTCCCTGAGCGTTTGTCAAAAATTCTCCAAACAGACCGTTCTCACCTGTAGCTGGGTCACGTGTAAATGCAACACCTGTTCCACAGTCATCTCCCATGTTGCCAAATGCCATCATCTGTACGTTAACAGCTGTTCCCCAAGAATACGGAATATCATTGTCACGGCGATATACGTTGGCACGCGGGTTGTCCCATGAACGAAATACTGCCTTAACTGCTCCCATCAGCTGCTCTTTTGCGTCAGCCGGGAAGTCCTCGCCGATTTTTTCTTTATATTCAGCCTTGAACTGTCCAGCCAGAGTCTTTAAGTCTTCTGCTGTCAGTTCTACATCCTGTTTTACACCTTTTTCTTCTTTCATCTTGTCGATAAGTTCTTCAAAATATTTCTTACCAACTTCCATAACTACGTCTGAGTACATCTGAATAAATCTTCTGTAGCAGTCCCATGCCCAACGAGCATTTCCTGATGCTTCTGCCAAAGTCTCAACAACTTCTTCATTCAGGCCCAGGTTCAGGATCGTATCCATCATACCAGGCATAGAAGCTCTTGCTCCGGAACGAACGGAAACAAGAAGCGGATTCATCTTATCGCCAAATTTCTTTCCTGTGATTTTTTCCAATTTTTCGATAGCTTCCATGATCTGTGCCATGATCTCATCATTGATCTTTCTGCCATCTTCATAGTACTGTGTACAAGCCTCTGTAGTTACAGTGAATCCCTGTGGTACCGGGAGTCCCAGGTTTGTCATCTCTGCGAGGTTTGCGCCTTTTCCGCCAAGAAGGTTTCTCATTGTAGCGTCGCCTTCTGTGAACATATAAACCCATTTTGCCATGTTCTAATGACCTCCTAAATAAAATTTTACAAATAAATTTGCATTAAGTCGCATATAATATTCTAATTGTTTTACCCCTTGCAGTCAAGCGTTTTATTGGTAAATATACACAATATTTATTCCCTGTTTTGCATATGTCAATATTACAAAATAGGAAATTCTGCATAAATATACCTTGTCGGGCGGAGCCCGCCCACCTGTAAGGCATGTATTACGGGATACCCGGATGGATATACCTCGTCGGGCAAAGCCCGCCCGCCTGTAAGGCATATATCACGGATACCCGGATGGGTATACTTTTCCATCTTCTTTCCGCTACTTCATTTGTAAAAATGCCCGGTATCCCTTCACCGCCTCGTATACATCCGCCTTGCTCGTCACTTCATAAGGCGCATGCATATTCAGGACTGCCACGCCGCTGTCTATGACTTCCATGCCATAGTTTGCCATGATATAAGCGATCGTTCCGCCTCCGCCTAAGTCTACTTTTCCCAGTTCAGCAAACTGATACGCCACCTTGGCTTCATCCATCACCTTTCTTAATCTTCCAAGATATTCTGCATTTGCGTCGTTGGAACCTGACTTTCCTCTGCTGCCGGTAAATTTATTGAACGTAAGCCCATTTGCAAAAAACGCAGAACTCCGCTTCTCGAATGCCTCTGCAAACATCGGATCATACGCTGCGCTTACATCTGATGAAAGCATTTTAGATCTGGAAAGCGCGCGGCGGACTTTCAATTCTGATTCTCCTTCTGTAAGCGCCACCAATTCTGCCACTGTATTTTCAAAAAATTTAGAGTGCATCCCTGTTGCGCCTACACTTCCAATCTCTTCTTTATCTACAAGCAGACAGCATCCTGTCCGCACCGGCTGTTTTACATCCAGCATGGCAAATAAAGAAGTAAACGCACATACCCTGTCATCCTGTCCGTAAGACAGCACCATACTTCTGTCAAACCCGCAGTCTCTCGCCTTTCCCGCAGGTACGATCTCCAACTCTGCGGAATAGAAGTCTTCTTCTTCCATTCCGTATTTTTCCTTGAGTATACGCATCACATTCTTTTTTACAGCGTCTTTCTCTGCTTTATCAAGATTTTCTGTCTGCTCGATCGGACGGTTGCCGATCAGAAGATCCAGCTTTTCTCCTTCGATCACTTTAGACGCCTTCTTCTCCAACTGTTCCTGTGCCAGGTGGACTAAAAGATCTGTGATCACAAATACCGGATCTGCTTCATCCTCCCCTACGTTCACCTTGACGACAGTCCCGTCTTTTTTCACAATAACGCCGTGCAGCGCAAGAGGCTGCGCCACCCACTGGTATTTCTTGATTCCGCCATAATAATGTGTATCCAAATACGCAAGCCCTTCGTTCTCATAGAGAGGATTCTGCTTTACGTCGATACGGGGAGAGTCGATATGCGCCCCCAAGATGTTCATTCCTTCTGAAAGCGGCTTTTCCCCAATGCAAAAAAGCGCCGCCATTTTAGACATGCACACAGCATATACTTTATCCCCGGCACTTAGCTTCTTTCCTTGCGCAAGTATCTTCTCTATATTCTGATACCCTGCCTGTTCTGCCATATCTACTGTCAGAGCGACACATTCGCGTTCTGTCTTGCCTTGATCCAGGCACGCTTTATACCGTTCATTGAGTTCTGTCAGTTCCTGCATCTGTTTTTCATTATACGTTGTCCATACATTTCTTGCTTCCATTTTCTCTGCCATCCTTTCCTTATGTCCGTATTCTTCTCAACTTCTTTTTATCCTGTCCGCAGACACTTCTGGCCGTCAAGACGCAGCCATTTCAAGTTTCCCGTAAGCATACCCAGCAGACAGGCTTACGCTTTTGCCTAAAACCCGCAGACAGCTTGCGCTTCTGCTTAAAAAGAGAGGAGATACCCTTGTATTAAGAATATCCCCCATCGCATCACTTCATTCTACCACTCAAACTTTTTCTCAAAGTATTCTTTCAAGTCTTCTATCTTTACTCTTTCCTGTTCCATCGTGTCACGGTCACGCACGGTAACTGCTCCATCCTGTTCAGATTCAAAATCGTATGTCACACAGAACGGGGTTCCAATCTCATCCTGGCGGCGATACCGCTTCCCGATATTTCCCCTGTCGTCAAATTCGCAGTTATATGTCTTAGAAAGCGTCTCATACACTTTCAGCGCGCCTTCATTGAGTTTCTTAGAAAGCGGAAGTACGCCTACCTTCACAGGCGCAAGAGCCGGATGGAAATGCAGGACCGTACGCACATCTCCCCCTTCTAATTCTTCCTCGTCATAAGCGCTGCAAAGGAATGCCAGCACCATACGGTCTGCTCCCAGTGACGGCTCAATGACATACGGAACATATTTTTCCTTTTTCTCATCATCAAAATAGGTAAGATCTTGTTTGGAAACTTCCATATGGCGGGACAGATCGTAATCCGTACGGTCTGCGATCCCCCATAATTCACCCCAGCCAAACGGGAATAAAAATTCTACATCTGTCGTTGCTTTACTATAGAAAGATAATTCTTCTTTCTCATGGTCGCGATACCGTACTTCTTCACTTTTGAGTCCTAATGTGCTCAGCCAGTTCAGACAGAAGTTCTTCCAATAGTCAAACCATTCCAGATCTGTATCCGGTTCACAGAAGAATTCCAGTTCCATCTGTTCAAATTCTCTGGTGCGGAATGTAAAGTTTCCAGGTGTTATCTCATTACGGAAGGATTTCCCTATCTGTGCGATACCGAAAGGTATTTTCTTTCTGGATGTCCTCTGGACATTTTTAAAATTCACAAAGATCCCCTGCGCTGTCTCCGGCCGCAGATATACGATATTCTTCGCATCCTCTGTAACCCCCTGGAAAGTCTTAAACATCAGGTTGAATTCCCGGATATCCGTAAAATTATGTTTTCCGCAGGAAGGACACTTAATGTCATGTTCTTCTATATAGGCTGTCATCTTCTCTTTGGACCACGCATCTACACTTCCGTCAAGCTCCACTCCGTTCTCCGCCGCATAGTCTTCGATCAGCTTATCTGCGCGGAATCTTTCTTTACATTCTTTGCAGTCCATCAGTGGATCGCTGAATCCGCCAAGATGACCGGAAGCCACCCATGTCTGTGGATTCATCAGGATCGCACAGTCTACTCCCACATTATAGGGGCTTTCCTGTACAAATTTTTTCCACCATGCTTTCTTTACATTATTTTTCAGCTCCACGCCCAGATTCCCGTAATCCCATGTATTGGCAAGTCCTCCATAGATCTCGGAACCCGGATATACAAAACCTCTTGATTTTGCCAGAGCTACGATCTTATCCATTGTCTTTTCTACCATTGTACTGTTCCTCACATTCTCCTTTTTCGACTGATATTTATTATAACGGGTCGCTTTCCTTTTGTAAAGCATAAGCAGCTCTTTACAGCAGTGTCTCCAGTATTTCCAGAGATTTAAATTTTTTATCTATGTATACGTCGCAGTAGCGCTCCATGATCTTACCGAGCTGATCCAGTACTTTTTCTGATACTGTAAATGTATACAGTTTCTCGATCTTACTGCTTTCTATATATTGCATGCTATATAATGTAGACTTATCCAGAAGTATGTCGTCTATGACGTCTCCTGCACACCCGTCACACACCAGACCGCCTTTTTTCACGCTGAACCGATATCCGGGCCCCTCGCATCCACAGGCCACACATTGAAAGACCTGCGGTCCTTCCCCATTGATGCAGACTGCCTTCAGCTCAAATATGAAACGTACTAACGGATTCGGGATATGCGGATTCGACAATGCTTTCAGCGTCTGATACAGAAGCTTCAACATTTCTCTCTCATCATTTTGTTCCCTTGTATAATAATTTGCAAATTCCAAAAAATAAAAGCCATAATAAGCGCCCGTAATATCCGCTCTTAATTCAGCAAAATAGTTGGATATATGAGCAGACTGTATCGTATAGGAAGTTCTGCCCTCATATACGACAAACTCGCCGAAACTAAACGGATTGACCGCGCCGATAAGAGGGCTGTTCGGCCGCCGTGCCCCCTTGGCAAATGCGGAGATCTTTCCGCGTTCTTTCGTCAGTATCACGATTCTTTTGTCATATTCTCCTATCGGCGCTGCGGACAGCACCATCCCTGTCAACACAATTTGATTCACACTCTACGCCCCATTTATCATTACTTGTCTGCCCGGTTTTTTTGCTCTTTTCCCATCTGTACTGCAGATAGTCTTCCACGCTTCCTGTCAGCATAAACTGACTCCAGTATGTTTCTTCCATCAGCTCACCTCTTCATATGTGTTATGATTAGGTTCCCCGATTCAAAAGCACTCTATACCACGTAAAAACTACCAGCTTTTTTTACACGAAACGCCTTGACAAAAGACTCCCTCACATTTCGTCCTGTCTATAGCCGAAATTCTTCATCAGAAAATCGCTGTCGCGCCAATTTTTCTGGACTTTTACCCATAATTTCAAATGTACTTTGCAGTCTAACATCTTTTCGATCTCATAGCGTGCCGTACTTCCGATCTTTTTTAGCATACTTCCCTGTTTTCCTATGATGATCCCCTTATGCGAATCCCGCTCGCAGATGATCGTTGCGTCAATGTGCATGATCTTCTTCTGCATTTTCATCCGGTCGATCGCCACAGCAATCCCATGCGGTATTTCCTCCTGCAGACAATGCAGCGCCTTCTCTCGGATAAGCTCTGCCACAATCTGTCTCTCCGGCTGATCTGTCACTGTATCCTCATCATAAAACTGTGGTCCATAGGGAAGATATTTCATGATCACCTTTACCAACTCGTCTGTATTATCCCCATTTCTGGCAGAAACGGGAACGATCTCTGCAAACGCAAACGCCTGTCGATATGTATCGATAGCCTTCAGTATCTCTTCCGGCTTCACCATATCCGTCTTATTGATGACGAGGATCACCGGCGTTGTTCCCCTCTTAAGCTGTTCTATGATATGCTGTTCGCCTGCTCCAATAAAAGTAGACGGCTCTACTAGCCAAAGCACGACATCTACTTCTTTTAGTGTATGCTCTGCTACGTTCACCATATATTCTCCCAGTTTATTTTTCGCTTTATGTATACCGGGAGTATCTACAAAGACGATCTGTCCTTCCTCTGTAGTCAGTACGGTCTGTATTCTGTTCCTGGTCGTCTGCGGCTTATTGGATGTGATCGCGATTTTCTGTCCGATCAGATGATTCATCAAGGTAGACTTGCCTACATTTGGCCTGCCAATCAGCGTCACAAAGCCGGATTTGAAATTTTCCTTCATTTTTTCTCCTTTTCCTTCTGCATACAGATTCCGTCTGCCGGATTTTTCCCCAACAGACGGAATCCCGATCCCTCTCATTAAAATAATGTTTTTACTTCCATAAACATATCTTTCGCCGCTTCTATCTTATCTTCTCCGCCTATCACACAGAGCATATCCGCCCGCAGAAGCGCTTCCACTACAGAGGCAAGAGCACGTATGTCTGCCTGAGATGCCGTAAGAATCTCCATACGTTCTTTTTGTATCATTTCCGCAGATACATGGTTCATATAAAGATTCATAGAACGGTCTCCTTTTGCCGCCGGCGTCATTGGACGGTCGATATTGCTGATCGTTCCGATGATATACTTATTCATATCTCTTTCACTGACAGTAAAATTCTTCAGATACTCCACTACACCTTCATAAATCTGCATTGTCTCTTTCAGATTCGGATCACGGTAAGAAACAAGATACCCTTCCCCGATCCGGTTAAAATTACTCATACATCCGTATGCGCCGCCCTTTACTCGGATATTCTGCCACAGATAATCGTAACTTAAAATCACTTTCAGGATCTGCAATGTTCCGCTGTACTTTGCGCCCTCATCGATGAAATTGCCGACTCTTGCCACGTACTGTACTTTTGAAGAAGTTTTAAAACCTTCGTTTCTCTTTTTCACATGCAGGACGCATCTATTTTCCTTTTTCTGTTCTGCCTGATACAATGTATGCTCTATCTTCCGGAATGCTTCTATCGCGGGCAATACTCCGTCTTTTCCAGAAGTGTAACTGATCATCAGATTATCTGCCCGGAAAACAGATGCCGCAATAAACTGCAGTTTCTCTATCAGTTCTTCTTTTCTTTGCTCAAAATGTTCTTCTATATCTCGGACTACTTCATAGAAACCAATACCATCCGTATCATCCTTAAATTTTGCCATAGGTGAACCGTAAGACAATGCGCGCAGCGCCGCCGTTGTATGTCCGGACGATTGGAAAGACATCGTCAGTCTGGATTTCAGCATAGCAAGGATTTCTTTGAGCCGCTTTTCATCATGTAGTTTTGATTCCATCAGGATTTCTCTCATCATGGAAAACAAAATATCCATCTGTGCGAAAAGCGCTTTTCCTTTCATCTCAAAGGTCGCCTTAAATGCTTTTTCTTTTACATGTACCGCATCTGCATATAACTCCAAGGACGTTCCGATCCCGCCCGTATGCACATTGATCTCATTAAACAATTCTCCATATTCATAATGATTTGTATCAATGATCCCGAGTACACTCTGCAGTATACCTACATAAGGCAGAAGTTCTTCCTCTATTTCCGAAAGGTCGAACATAAGCGTCACATAGCCGATCCCGTTTGTCTCTACCTCATGATATACCATAGGGACATCCCCGGCTTTTCTTTCTTCATTATAGATCGGCGCGATTTTCCTAGATATATCTTCTCTTTTAAGCACCGGAATCTTAGCTAGATCTTCTGGTCTGGATTCTTCTTCTTGGTATCTAACAAGACCAACCGTATCTGCTGCCAGTTTTTCTATTTCTTCTGCTGTAAGTTCTTCCTTGTACTTTTGCAGTTTTTCCTCTAATTCCTTATCCATCCTTGCGGTACGTCCTCTTTCCGGCTTAACCGTTACGATAGAACCATGTGAGTTTTTCAGCAGATATGTCTCGATCAGCTGTTCAAAATATCCTGTTCCCACTTGTTCTTTCAGAAATATGAACGTAGGGATCGCCTGCATATGGATGAATGGTTTTGTCTCATCATACAGCCAGCTGTCAAACAACTGAAGTCCGTACATCAGCCCCTTTGGATAGTTTCCAAAGTCTGCCTCCCGGAAACGGAATTCGTGATAGTTGAGCCCTGCTTCCAAAGCCTTCCTGTCAATCCCCTTTTCCACGATCTCTTTCAAGGTATCCTCAATGACTTGAACAAAGGCATCCTTCTGTTCCAAATTAGCATTTTTGGCAATCACGGAAAAAATCGGCTGATAGATTCCATTATCATAAGAACCCATAATATCCTTGCCGATCCCGGCATCCAACAAAGCCTTCTTCAAAGGAGCGCCGGGCGCCGATAAGAGTGCATAATCTAATATCTGAAAAGCGAGATACAGCTTTTCATCCAGAGAGGTTCCGATCACCTTGTTGTAGGAAAGATACGTGTTATCCTCAAGTGACTCCTCACTGGAAACAGAATATTCCATCTCCACTTCTTTGATCTTCTCAAAAGGTTCCTGATAATGGATCTTAGACTCCACCTCTTGCACAGTAAAAGCAGACAGGTACTTTTCGTCCAACCATCTGAGTTTTTCTTCCATATCCATATTTCCATAAAGATATATATAACTATTAGAAGGATGATAATACTTTCTATGGAAATTTAAAAATTGCTCATATGTCAATTCCGGAATCACCTCCGGGTCTCCTCCCGACTCATTTGCATAAGAGGTATCCGGGAAAAGGGAGTTTAAGATCATACGGTCCAGCACACCTTCCGGAGAAGAAAACGCGCCTTTCATCTCATTATACACAACACCGTTATAAGACAATTTTCCATCCGCTTCATCCAACTTATAACTCCACCCCTCCTGACGGAAAATCTCCTCATGCTCATAGATGTTTGGATAAAAAACGGCGTCCATATACACATGCATCAGATTCTGAAAATCTTTGTCATTACAGCTGGCTATCGGATATACCGTCTTGTCCGGATATGTCATGGCATTTAGAAATGTATTCAGAGAGCCTTTTACTAATTCCACAAAAGGATCTTTCACAGGGAACTCTCTTGAACCACACAATACCGAGTGTTCCATGATATGCGGTACTCCCGTGCTGTCTGAAGGAGGTGTACGGAAACCTATGGCAAACACTTTATTTTCATCTGCATTTTCCATCAGCAGTATCCTTGCTCCGCTCTTTTTGTGTCTTAAAAGCACACCCTTGGATTGTATATCTGTTAAGTCTTCTTCCTGCACTACTTCGTATGCTGTCAACTCATATATACTCATCTGTTTTTCTCTCCTTGTCATGTTTTCTATTAACAGAATATCCAGAAACCTGTCCTTTAAAACAGTCTGGTATTTAAAACTGCTCCGCTTTTTGAAGCTAACTGCTATTATAGCATTTTGTCCATAACATGAAAAGATACTGTAAAAATATCTTTTGCTGCTATGATATCTGCTCCGGTACCGGCAATATTTTTCACCACGATATCCCCTATTTTCACAGGAGCCGTAACCTCCACTTTTTTCAGGATAGCCATACATTCCATGATCTTCTCCTTTGGAATCTCCTGTTTTGTTCTGACCGGCACCCGTTTGTCTGCTCCGCCTTTCACCCGTACTGTTGTGGTCAGGCTTCTCATCGGATGGAGCAGTTCATTAACGGCATATTCCTTGCCTCTCTTACACCGGTTCCCCTGGATTTCCATGTCTTCACCGCCGCTTAAAACAGTCAGTCTGCACCCTACCGGGCAGCAAATGCAGATCAGTTCCCTCGTTTTCTTCTTGTCTGTCCTGCCTTCTTCTGCCATTCTTTACTCCTCCTTTATCCTGATCTGCAAAACCGCTATATCCGGGTATTTTATAAGTTCCTCTCTTTTTACTACTGCTTCTCCCATTTCTCCCGGGGTCAGTATCCGTACCTTTTTTCGTTTTATAAGCTCACCATCTGCCAACACTTCCACATACCTATTTTCCAACACATCTGATACACGGAACCGTATCGCAACCTTTTCTTCCATCTTCTGTACATCCAAAAAAGAGGGCACTGTATAGCGTATCTTCTCTCCTGCGCCTATCAGCGTACAGTTCTCCCAGGATTTTCTTTCGGTCTTTTGCTTTTTCTGCTTTTCTTTTACATATTCTGCGGCATGTTTTCCCGCCAAAGAAGCTTCTTCCGAGACAAAATCTACTAAATCATGCACGTGCAGTACATTCCCGCAGGCAAAGATTCCTTCTGTACTTGTCTGAAAACTTTCATCTGTTATTGGTCCGCCTGTCACAGGATTTAATTTTACTTTTGCCTGTCTGGACAGTTCGTTTTCCGGAATCAGCCCCACAGAAAGGAGTAGTGTATCACAGACATATTCTTCCTCCGTTCCTGCAATTGGATTTCCTCTCTCATCTACCTGAGATAGAACCACTGCCTCCATCCGTTCTTTTCCTTTCACTTGGGTCACCGTATGCCGCAGTTTCAAAGGAATCCCATAATCCTCCAGACACTGTACGATATTTCTCTTGAGTCCTCCACTGTAAGGCATTAACTCCGCAACAGCCTTGACATGGGCTCCTTCCAGCGTCATCCTTCTAGCCATGATCAGTCCGATATCTCCAGAACCCAAAATGACCACCTCTTTGCCGGGCATGCAGCCTTCTATATTGACCAGCCTTTGCGCCGTTCCTGCCGTATAGATCCCCGCCGGTCTGAAACCCGGTATGTTCAGTGCCCCTCTGGGACGCTCTCTGCATCCCATGGCAAGGACCACTGCCTCCGCCTTCAGAACTGTCACTCCCCGCTTAGAATTGACTGCCGTCACTTCCCTCTCCGGGGAAATGTCTGTCACCATGGTATTTAACCAGTAATCAATCTGCAATCTTTCTATTTCCTGTATATAGCGTGCCGCATATTCCGGTCCGGTCAGTTCCTCCTGAAACGTGTGAAGCCCAAAGCCATTGTGGATACACTGGTTTAAGATCCCGCCCAGTTCATGGTCTCTCTCCAAAAGCAGGATTTTCTCCATGCCTCCTTCTTTTGCCGCCGCTGCTGCCGCAAGTCCTGCCGGACCGCCTCCTATAATAATCACATCATAGCTTTCCATCATTCTCTCCCAACACCATTTTAGAATTACCGCCTTTTTTCGTCACTTTCTCCCAGGGACAGGATAACTCTCGCGTCAGTATCTCCATCACCTTCGGCGTGCAAAATCCAGCCTGACATCTTCCCATCCCTGCGCGTGTACGTCTTTTTATCCCATCTAAAGACTTTGCTCCTAAAGGTCGATGTATCGCATCTAATATCTCTCCTTCTGATATTCCTTCACAGCGGCAGATGATATTTCCATACGCCGGGTTTTCCCGAATCAACACATTTCTTTCTTCCAAAGACATATTCTCCGTTGTCTGTATGCTTTTTCTTGTCTTTTGAAACTTTATATTTTCTTTTGAATCTAATTTATTTCTTAGAATTTCTGCAATCATCTTCCCGATTGCTGGTGCACTTGTAAGCCCAGGAGACTCAATCCCTGCACAGTCAATAAAGCCCGGCGCATCTTTCACCTCGCCGATGAGAAACTCATGCCCGTCCTCATGAGCCCTCAGCCCGGCAAAACTGGTGATCACCTTTTTTGCCGGAATTCCCTTTACTGTAATCCTTGCCTTCTCCCGCACAGCCGCAAGTCCTTCTCGTGTCGTATCGGTCCCTTCTCTGTCCGAAATATCCACAGCCGTCGGTCCACTCAAAAGATTTCCGTGAACCGTAGGTGTCACCAAGATTCCTTTCCCATATGCTCCCGGCAGGGCAAAAATCGTATGTGTGACATGTCTCCCCACTTCTTTATCATAAAGAATGTACTCTCCCTTTCTGGGCGTTATATGGATCTTCTTACGGCTCACCATATTGTGGAAACGATCTGCATAGACACCGGCGGCATTGACAATATACTTTGTCTTGTATTCCTCTCCCGTGCGCGTCCACAACCTCCAGACTTCTCCATTCTTCTCAATTTTTTCCACTTCCTGCCGAAAATAAAATTCCACGCCATTTACATGGGCATTTTCCGCAAGGGCGATCGTAAGACCAAACGGACAGACGACCCCCGCATCCGGAGCATAAAGCGCACATACCGCGTCGTCTGAAATATTTGGCTCCATCTTTACCAATTCTTCTCTCTCTACGATCCGCAGATTCTCTACTTTATTTTTCACACCTCGCAAGTACAATTCTGACAGTCTTTCTCTATCTGCCTCATCTGTACACACAACAAGAGAACCTATTTTTTTAAATGGAAAATCCAACTCCTGAGAGAGTTCCTCCATCATTTTGTTGCCCTGTACATTTAATTTTGCCATCAAGGTCCCCGGCATGGCGTCAAAACCTGCATGTACGATCCCGCTGTTCGCCTTGGAAGTGCCGCTGCACACATCCTCCTCCTTCTCCAGCACACATACCTTTGCCTGATACCTGGACAATTCCCTTGCTGCTGCCGAACCGATCACGCCTGCCCCTATGATCACCACATCATACATCTGTATCATTCTCCTTTGCCCATCCATATGTGTATTTGACCGCTTTTTTCCAGCCTGTCAGCATCTTCTTTCGTTTCTCCTGCTCTATCCCAGGCTCAAAAGTCCTGTCTATAGCCCAATTTTCTTTTACCTCTTCCTTACTGCGCCAGTAACCGACTGCCAGGCCTGCCAGATATGCCGCTCCCATCGCCGTTGTTTCTACACACTGCGGGCGTTTCACCGGAGCGTTCGACAGATCGGCCTGCGTCTGCATAAGGAAATTATTTGCGCTGGCGCCGCCGTCCACCTTCAATGCAGAAAGATGGAGTCTTGCATCTGCCTCCATTGCTTCTAAGACATCATTTACCTGATATGCGAGTGATTCCAACGTAGCGCGTATGATATGGTATTTATTTACCCCTCTTGTAATCCCTACGATCGTCCCCCGAGCGTACTGATCCCAATATGGAGCGCCAAGTCCTGTAAACGCCGGCACCACATAGCATCCATTTGTATCTTTCACTTTCTGCGCCATATATTCTGAATCCTGTGAGGAATCTAATAGTTTCATCTCATCCCGCAGCCATTGTATTGCTGCTCCTGCCACGAAAATAGATCCCTCCAACGCATACGTTACTTTTCCATCTATCCCCCACGCGATCGTCGTCACCAGTCCGTTTTTTGAATACACCGGCGTATCTCCTGTATTCATGAGCAAAAAACATCCGGTTCCATACGTATTTTTTGCTTCCCCTTTTTCAAAACAGGTCTGCCCAAACAAGGCTGCCTGCTGATCTCCCGCTGCTCCGGCAATAGGGACAGGCGCGCCGAAATATCCTGCGTCCGTCTCCCCATAGATATAACTGGAAGGCTTCACTTTAGGAAGCATACGTTTTGGTATGTCCAGCTCCCTTAAGATTTCTTCGTCCCACGTAAGTGTATGGATATTAAAAAGCATTGTCCTGGAAGCATTGGAGTAATCTGTGACATGTACATTTCCCTTTGTCAGCTTCCATATAAGCCAGGTTTCCACCGTACCAAAAAGAAGCTCACCTCGCTGCGCCCTCTCTCTGGCGCCTTCTACATGATCCAGTATCCACTTGATCTTCGTTCCCGAAAAATATGCGTCTATCACAAGCCCCGTCTTTTCTCGAAATTTCTCTGTCAACCCCTTCTCCTTGAGTCTGTCGCAATACCCGGATGTCCTTCTGCACTGCCAGACAATCGCATTATATACGGGTTTTCCAGATACTTTATCCCATACGATCGTAGTCTCTCTCTGATTTGTGATCCCGATCGCCGCAATATCCGCCACAGTTGCACGAATATTCGCCATCGCCGCCTCAGCCACTTCCAGCTGCGTCGACCATATCTCCTCCGGGTCATGTTCTACCCAGCCCGGTTTTGGAAAATACTGCGTAAATTCCTTTTGTGCCACACTGCATATCTCGCCTTTTTCATTAAATAGTATACAACGATTACTCGTTGTTCCGGAATCTAATGCCATCACATATTTTCTCATACTTTTCCTCCTGTCGCCCGGCGCTTTCGCACGATATCTTCTTCCGTTTTTCCTTACCTTTTATTATAGGAAAAAGCAGGGACTTTTACAACACTTATCCCTGCTCTGCTCTCTAAAAACCGGAAACAGTCTGCCTTACAGCAAAGCAGACCGTCTATATTATACTATTTAAATAACGCCTTTTTGCAGCATGATGTTCGCATACAGAGCAGACTCTGATGTAGCAATGATCGCGTATGCTTTTTTCGCTTCTTCGTAAAAAGCAAAACGCTCTACATTTCCGACAGCCTCTGCTCCCCGGTCATCATACTTATGGATGATTTCTTTATACACATCCCAGATCGGTGTCTCCACCGTATCACCGGGCATTACTTCCATCAGACTGACTGGTTTCTCCACATATGTATCGAGTGGGAACACCTGCAGGATTGCTTCTAAAAGTTCCGGTACATTATGTCCGTCGCATCTTATGACAACAGCGTTCTTTCCCATAGACTCTGCGGGAAAATTCCCATCTGCAATAACCAGCCTGTCGCTGTGTCCCATCTCGCAAAGTACTTTCAAAAGCTCCGGTGATAAAATTTTCGGTATTCCTTTTAACATTTCCACTTCCTCCTTTTGCACGGTTTCCTTCTATCCAGAAAAAAGATTAGCTTTTCCGGCTATTTTTGATAATGAATAAGGGTGCGGATCCCCACACCCTTATACATCATTTTTCTGATTTAAGTTCTTTTACAAATGATTCCTATTCGTACAGGCATGCAGCGATTTCTTCATCATCGATGTTTTCTGCTGTATACCAGAGCGCTCCTGTATCTACGTCAGATACTTCTTCTCCCTTAGCAGCTTTTACTGCAAGGTCTACTGCCTGGTAACCGATCTGTACTGGATTCTGTGTGATAGATCCTGCAAAGATACCATTTCTTACTGCGTCTAACTGAATCTTACCAGCGTCAAATCCTACGCCGACGATCTTATCAACACCTAATTTATCAAGACTTTCATTTGCTGTTACGATATTCTTTGCAGAGAACTCATTGGATCCGTAGATTGCAACCAGATCTGCTTTATTGAGCAGTGTGTTTGCTACTGTTACACAAGCTGCATCTTCTACTGTTGCAGGAATACCTACTTCAATAATAACCTTTGCTCCGTCTACTTTCTTATTGTATTTGTCATGTCCTTCTACAGAAGCTTTATCTTCACCGATCAGGCTTACCATTTTATCAATGAAACCTGCTGTTCTGTCGATGATAGAACCAGAAGTTGCGTCCTGTGATACAACACCGATTCTTACTGTGTCAGCCGGATCTGTTACTTTATCTTTGATCAGTTCATACATATTTTCTGCTGCCATTTCGCCTGCTGCATAGTTGTCTGTAGCTGCGTTTGCAACGATCGTATCATTTCCAGGAACACCTGAGTCAAATCCGATCACTGGAATATTCTGAGAAGCCGCTGTATCAAGAGCGCCTTTTACAGACTCTGGATCCAGAGAAGCAAGAACGATTGCACTTGGTTTCTTGTTGATGGCATTGTTCAGCTGCTCTACCTGCTCTGCAACCGCAGACTCATCCTTTGGTCCTACAAAGTTCATCTTTACGCCGTTTTCTTCTGCTGCTTTTTCAGCTCCGGAATTTACAGCTTTCCAGAAGTCGTGCTGGAATCCTTTTGCCACAACTTCAACAGTCATATCTCCGCCCGCAGATGAACCGCTGTCAGAAGAACCCTCTGCCTTCTTATCTTTTGATCCGCAGCCGATTGCCAGAGATGCTACCATTGCTGTGCATAATAATACACTCAGAACCTTTTTCTTCATTAGAAAATCCTCCCTTTTCTTTTTTTCATTTTCTTGTTGCTATCTGAATATCTGCTGTACAGATATTGATGCCTCTTATACAGATGCCGCTTTCTTTCTGTTCAATACGTCTGCAAATACTGCAAAGATCAGAACGAAACCTGTGATAAATAACTGATAGTGTGGCTGCAGTCCTACGAACGGAAGTCCTGTCTTTAAAACTGCCATGATAAATACACCGATCAAAGTACCGGAGATAGAACCATTTCCTCCTGAAAGAGAAGTTCCTCCGATAACTACACCCGCGATCGCATCCAGCTCAAAACCATTTCCTGTGCCCGGCATCAAAGTAGAATATACTGCCGCGTAAGAGATACCTGCAAGAGCTGCGAAGAAACCGCTGAATGTATAAGCCAGTGTTTCCCATTTCACTACATTTACACCAGAAAGTCTGGTTGCTTCTTTGTTGCTTCCAAGAGCCAGGATATAACGTCCGGGTCTTGTCTTATTTAAGATCACTGCCATGATGATCGCCATCACGATCAAAAGGATAAACCCTGTAGGGATCCCTGCCGGAAGGCTCTCTGTCTTAAATTTGAAGATATTGTGGAACCACGCGCCTGCCACATCTCCCTGTGGGAAAGTAACAGTAGCCGTTCCTGTCACGATAGAACCAAAACCTCTTGTGATCATCATCGTACCCAGTGTAGCGATAAACGCCGGCAGTCCCATCACGGAAACCATCAGTCCGTTAACTACACCGATCAAAGTACCGATTGCCAGGATAATGATCAATACAGCTGCCATCGGAACACCCTTTTCAAACAATGTACCGCCGATCAAAGAACAGCAGATACAAACTGTACCTATGGAAAGATCGATCCCGCCTGTGATAATAACGAAAGTAACACCGATCGCCATGAAACCAATATAATATGATGAATCAAAAATACTTACCAATGTACTATACTGAAAAAAGTTATCTCCAAAGATACTAAAGAAGATATACAGTAATATCAGAGCAAGTACTGCGACCATCTTCTGTGTTTTTAATGTTTTTTTCATTTTCTTAACTCCTCCCTATTCTCTCATTGTTGCCGCATGCATAATATTTTCCTGGGTTGCTTCTGAAATATCCAGCTCTCCTGTCTTGCGGCCTTCACACATAACTATGATCCTGTCGCTCATACGAAGGATCTCTGTCAGCTCTGAAGAGATCATGATAATGGATTTCCCTTGTTTTACCAGTTCATTCATTAATGAATAGATCTCACTCTTGGCGCCTACATCAATTCCTCGGGTAGGTTCATCGAAAATAAGGATATCACTGTTTCTCGTCAGCCATTTCGCAATGACAACTTTCTGCTGGTTTCCACCGGAGAGATTCTTTACAAACTGGCGGACAGAAGGAGTCTTTGTCTTTAATGCATCTACATACTTCTGTGCCTCTGCTTCCTCTTTCTTTTTGTCAATAAAGAAACCAGACATGAAATTTTCCAAAGACGCCATTGTTGTATTCTCTGTCAATGTTTTATCTACGATCACACCATAGCGTTTTCTGTCTTCAGAAAGATAACCGATTCCGCAGTTTACTGCATCTTGTGGATTTTTGATGGTCACTTTCTTTCCATGTACATAAATATCACCGCTGTCGATCTTGTCTGCGCCAAAGATCGCTCTTGCCGTCTCTGTTCTTCCTGCTCCCATAAGTCCGGAAAAACCAAGGATCTCTCCTTTATGTAATTCAAAACTTACGTCTTTGACCATCTTGCCGGCATGCAGGTGTTCTACTTTCAATACAACTTCCGCATCTTCCGGAACATTGCTGACTTCTTTAGGATCTTCGTAAACCACACGCCCTACCATCATATTGATGATATCGTCTTTTGTACAATCCTTTGAGATCAAAGTGCCGACATACTCTCCGTCACGCATAACCGTAACTCTGTCCGTGATCCGCTTGATCTCATCCATACGATGGGATATGTAGATGATGCCAAGGTCTTTCTTCCTAAGGTCATCGATGATCTTAAACAACTCATTGATCTCTGTCTCTGTCAGTGCGGCTGTAGGCTCATCAAAAACGATGATCTTGGCATCTGTAGAGATTGCCTTTGCGATCTCACACATCTGCTGTTTTCCAACTGTCAGATGTCCCATAGTCTCTCTTGGATCAATGTCGATATTAAGCATATCGAAAAGACGCTTTGCTTCCTCCACCATCTTTCCGTCATTGATCAGTTTACCATTCATGGTCTCCCGGCCAATAAATATATTCTGGGCTACGGTCAGGTGGTTCATCATATTCAATTCCTGATGCACGATCACCACGCCTGCATTTTGTGCTTCTTTTGGATTTTTGTACTCTACTTCTTTTCCGTCATACACGATCGTCCCACTGTCTTTGCTGTAAATACCTGTCAGTATTTTCATCAGTGTAGATTTTCCCGCACCGTTTTCCCCCATAAGGGCATGTACTTCCCCTCTCTTCAGTTCCAACTGTGCATTTTTCAGTGCATGTACTCCAACGAAAGATTTATCAATATCTTTCATTGTCAAAATAACTTCTCCCACTTTCTCACCTTCCAATCTTCCCTGTTGCTTTCTTTTGTTATACTTATTATAGTTTTCTTTATATCTGTCTTGAATAGAATATTTTATAAAAAAAGGTAAATATCTTCTTTAAATGAAAAGATATTTACCTTTTTATAGTACAATATTCACTTTGCTTTTATTCTTTCCCTGTATTGACCGGGAACAGCAGTTTTTGGTTTTCCTTTGTATAGATGTTTTCCCTCGTGACTAATTTGCATCCGGAATCTATCTTTCTTTCTTCTAGTTTTCCGTATGCCGCCTCCATTCCCATCTTTACGCCCAGATACCCCATGTCGAATGCACGCTGTATTACAAGCCCTTCTATGGCCCCGGATTCCAGCATCTGAATCTCTTCTTTAGAATTATCAAATCCTACGATCTTGATCTTCCCCTTCAGCCCCATATCTTTTACCAGCCTTGCCGCCCCCACCGTGGCATACTCATTTGTTCCTGCGATCACAGTAATATCCGGGTGGGCTTCCAGCATTTTCTTTGTTTCATCATAAGCAATACTATAATTAGATTGTCCGTAAACTGTCTGCACAACCTTTCTTTCATTTTCTTTCAGTACTGCCTGAATACCTCTTTCTCTGTCTTTTGCCGTAGAACTTCCTTCCACATGACTCACGATACCGATTTTTTCATCTGTACTGCTGATAGACGCGACAAATTCTCCCAGTTTACGTCCCGCCTCATAATTATCTGTAGACACCATGCAGTCTGCTACATCTTCTGCGAGACCAGAATCGATCAGAACCAGCTTGATCCCTGCCTCTTTGATCTTTTTTGCCGCCGGCAGTATGGCAGCCGTATCCGCAGGTGCCAATGCGATCACATCCGGTTCTTTCTCGATTGCTTCTTCGATCAGCACTTTCTGTCTCTCCACATCTTTTTCCTGCACAGGCGCCACCCATTCATAGTCGGCTTCCTGCTCGTCAGCTGCCATTTGTGCCCCTTCCACAAGAGAATTCCAAAAATCAATATCATCCTGTGTCTTGGATACAAAGATCACCTTCAGCGGTCTTTCCGGACGGGAACTTATATACAGTCCGCCTCCGATAAACAGAAGGAGAAGCAAAAGTTCCAGAATCTTCTTTGTCTGCCTGCGTTTACATATCCTCATTCACTCGTCCCTCCCCCGTCGGAATACGGACATAGACTGTTGTCCCACTTCCCTTTTCGCTCACATAATGCAGACCATACTCCGCTCCGTAATACAGCTGCAGACGATTCTGCACGTTGCGCACGCCGACTCCGCCGCTGCCCGGTGTATAAGTCTTCTTATCAAAGATGTGTTCCAGTTCCTCTTTTGTCATCCCGGCGCCGTTATCCCTAATCTCGATCACCACGTCTTCCTGCTCATAATATCCTCTTATCTCTATTTTCCCCGGCCCTTCTATATACTTGATCCCATGATAGATTGCATTTTCCACCAAAGGCTGTAAAGTCAGCTTCACGATCTTTTCATTTTCGATTTCTTCTTCCAGTTTGATATCAAAAGCCAGTTTATCCCGATACCGCATTTCCTGGATCGTAAGATAGGTCTCGATATAGCCTAATTCCTGTCTGATCAAAACGAGTTCCTCGGCATTTCCTATACTCTGCCGAAATAAACGGGAAAGCGCAGAGGTCATGCGCACCACTTCTTTGTTATGTTTTCCACTCTCTGCCATCCAGATGATCGAATCTAATGTATTATAAAGAAAATGCGGATTGATCTGCGCCTGCAGCGCCTGCATCTCTGCCTTTCTCTTTTTCTTCTGCTCTTTTACATTTTCTTCCATCAGGCTTTGTATTTCCTGTACCATGATATGAAAAGACTCTCCCAATCCACGTATCTCTGCCTGTCCGCCATTCTCTGCCATCAGCGCACTTTCAAAATGTCCTTTCTCCACTTCCTTCATGGCTGCTTCCAAAGACACGATAGGTCTGGTGATCGTACGCGACAAAAGCCGTGCAAAAAAGACGCCGACCGCAAGGAAAAATAGAGCAAGCAGGATATACAGACGGGTCAGTTCTTTTCCTTCCTTCATCAGTTCCGACATATCCGCGACTCCTACCACTGTCCAACCTGTATCTTCCGAAGTAGAAACAGTATACAACTTTCGCCCGTTTCCTGTATCTGATACAAAACTGCCATTAACACCTTTCTTTTCCAATACTTCTTCGATCAACTCTGTTTTAAGACCACTGTAGATCAACTGCTGCTGGGGATGATAAATGATTTCCCCGTTTTTGTCCAGGACATATATATACCCTTTCTTCCCCTGACTTACCGAGCTGCACAGGCTGTCTATGGTGGCATAATTCATATCGATCAAAAAGACGCCTTCCACCTCTTTTGTCTCCTGATTTTCGATCCCTCTGCTAAGTGTGATCACCCAATCGTACTGATTATAGATCATGTTCTGTACATGAGAGGAGGTAATATGTATCTCCTCACTTTCTTTTTTAACCGCTTTATACCACTCCTGCTCCGATACCGAAATATACGGATTCAAAGTAGAGGCGCCCCTGTTGATCACACTTTTTCCATTATCCGCGATCACCGCTACATTGCGGACATCCTTCCTGGTATTCATGATAGTCCGAAACTGATCGAGAATACGTCCATAGTTCTCCTCCTGCACTTCTTCCGGAAGATCTTCCTGGAACAAATATCTCTGGATATCTCTGCTGTTATATATCATAGAAGAAATATCCTTCATGTAATTGATATAGGAATCCAGATCGTCATTGACTTTCTCTATCAGCTGCTGTGTATATTCCTCTGAATTATTTACAACACTGCGCTCTGTAAAAACGATCGCCAATATAAAGAACATGATAGAAGAAAACAAGATCAGCACCGTAAAGGTTCCCATGATCGCTGTATAGATTTTCAGACTCTGAAATTTTTCTTTTATCTGACGGATCTTATTTTTCATCTCTTATTCCTTTTTGCATATTCTTTCGGTGTCATACCTTCATTTTTTTTAAAAATACTGCCAAAATAATGGGCGTCACTGTACCCTACTTTTTCTGCGATCTCATAAGATTTCAACTGGGTCGTACACAACAGTTCTTTTGCTTTTTCCATTCTTATCTTTGTCAATGCCTCTATGAATGTCTCCCCTGTCTGGGTTTTAAACAAAGCGCTGAAATAACTTGTACTGATCGCCAGTGCTTTGCTGACAGAATTTAAAGAAAGTGAAGAGTCCTGATAATTTTGATCTATATACTCCAACGCCTTTTCTGCCATGCATTTTCCCAAGTCCTCCCGTTCTTTGGAAGCGGCTTCCATAATAGACAGGCAAAACCGCAAGAGCAATTCTTCCATCTGTTCTGCCCGCCCTTGGTTTACAATTTCTTCAAAAAGTGGTTTTTCCCACTGCAGCACTGTTTTCTCATCTATCCCTGTCTCATCTGCAAACAGGCTTAAACGTGTCATCAGATTCTGCACATACATGCCTGTGCGTGCTTTTTGGATATACAATCTGCGCATCTCATGAAAAAAACGTTCTACTTCCTTGTGTACTCCTGCTCTGTCATTTCGCTTCATCTGGCTGACCATCTGCCTTGCGAAAACGCTCGTATCAATGACTGCCTGTGTATCCCGATTGACAAATTCCTTTCCAAATACCAGTTCATTGCCCTCGAATAAAAACTCATATTCCGCCGCACGTTTAGCATTCTCGTAAGACTGCCTCAGATCTGCTCTGTCCCAGACACATACGCCTGCAATCATCATCACAGATTCATGAAAAAATTTTTCCACATGCGATCGGATAACATCCGCAATCCTCTGGATTTCTTCCTCTACCTGATACGCACTTTCCCCACAGAATATCAAGGTCGTAATATTGCCAATATCCTGGAATACCTCACAGCAGGTTTCTTCCCTGACCAATTCTTCTACCACATTATAAAGAGCAAACAATAAAATATCCGACGGATCTTCCTGATGGATATACCGGATCTGTACGACAGAAAAACATTCCCCCTCCAGATAGATACCGTAAAACCGCATTCTGCCCTCAATGTCCTGATGTACACTTTTCTCCCGGATCAACTGACTTAAAAACCGCTCTTTAAAATATTCTTTATTCTGCTCAAATGCTTCCCTGATCTTTTTCTGTTTTTCTCTCTCTTCATGTTCTTTCTCAAGTTCCGCATGTAGTTTTAGGAGCACGTCCGTCAGCTCTCTCGCTGTCACGGGCTTTAGTATATAAGCTCCTACCTGATATTGGATCGCCTTTTTCGCATACTCAAAATTATCATACCCGCTGATGATCGCGACCTTACACTGCGGACAATTCTCCTGTACGTATTTCGCCACATCCAGCCCGTCCGCATACGGCATACAGATATCTGTCAGTACAAGATCCGGCTGCTTTTCCTGGATCGCCTCTATTGCCTCACGTCCATTTTCACAGACTGCACACAAGGAAAAACCCGCGCCTTCCCAGTCCATATTTTCACTGATTGCCTCACGGATCAGCACTTCATCATCTGCCAGTAAAACTCTATACAATTTTTTCCCTCTTTTCTTTGTCTGTTTTTCAGCCGGAACTGTCCTTGCGTCCGCACAGCAAAAGTCCGCTTTTGTTCCTGCATATCTGCTTCTTTTCTTATTATGCCATATACTTGCGCAAATGAAAAGAAAACTTCTGCGCAGGCTGAAATTCTTTCTCTGCACAGAAGTTCTCTATGTTCTTCTTATTTATACCAGTATCTTTTTAAATCTCTCATAGGCTTCATCCCAGTCTTTACTTTGCTGTGGTTCATATCTCTTAATATCCTGGGACTGACGGATGATCTTTCTTGCCTCCTGCAAAGAAGCGATCTCACCGGAAGCCATAAATTGCAGAGCCACATTTCCAAGGACTGTCGCTTCCACAGGACCTGCGCTGACTGCACAGCCACACGCATTTGCCGTACACTGACACAGCAGGGCGCTCTGGGTACCTCCGCCTACCATATATACGGTTCGGTAATCCTTGCCCGTACATTTTTTGATTTCTTCCATAGCATGGCGGTATTTCATTGCCAGGCTCTCATTGATACAGCGTACAATCTCACCCTTTGTTTTCGGCACATACTGCCCTGTTCTCTCACAGAACTTCTGGATCCGTTTCGGCACATTGCCTGCCGGTGTAAATTCCGGTGCGTCAGGGTCGATAAAACACTGTAAGGAAGGAGCTGCCTGCGCCATTTTCTCCAATTCTCCAAAGCCGAATTCTTGACCTTCTCTTATCCACTGTCTGCGGCTCTCCTGCACACACCAAAGTCCGATGATATTTTTTAAGAAAGAAATCTTTTCTTCACACCCACCCTCGTTTGTCACATTGTAATGGGCTGACTTCTCATTGATGATCGGCTCGGCCAGTTCTGTTCCCAAAAGAGACCATGTTCCGCAGCTTAAGAAAATAAAGTCTTCTTCCTGCGCCGGCACGGCAACAAGAGCACATTGCGTATCATGTCCCGCAACAGCGACCACATCCATTTTGTCCAGAGAAAGTTCTTCACAGATTTCTTCTGTCAATTCCCCTATCTTCGTACCTGTAGGAACGATCTGTGGGAAAATATGAGCCGGAAGTTCCAGGGCTTTGATCACTTCTTCTGACCAGTTTCTTGCTTTTGCATCCAATAATTGCGTAGTGGACGCGATGGAATACTCTGCTTTTTTCTCTCCTGTCAGGAAATAGTTAAACAAATCCGGCATCAGGAGCATTTTATCTGCTCTTTTTAACAATTCTTGTCTGTTCTTTGCAAGAGAAAGCAGCTGGAACGCCGTATTGATCTCCATAAACTGATTGCCTGTGATCTGATAAAAGGTATCCTTATCTATCTTGGCAAAACTTTCCGCCAACATACCGTTGGTTCTATTATCCCGGTAATGTACTGGATTTTCCAACAGCCTTCCTTTTTCATCGAGCAAACCGAAATCCACACCCCAGGTGTCGATTCCGATACTCTCGATCTTTCCGCATTTTTTTGCCTTGATCAATCCCTGCTTGATCTCAAAGAAAAGCCGAAGTACATCCCAGTACATGGTTCCATTTACGATCACCGGATCGTTTGAAAAGCGGTGCAGTTCCTCGATCTCGATCTTTTCTCCGTCAAAAGTTCCGCACATTGCTCTTCCGCCGGAAGCTCCAAAATCAAACGCTAAAACTTTCTTTTCCATATCTTATCCTCTTATTTATACAGCGGCCCGTATGCAGCGCATGCTCTGTAATCCTGGCCTTCTTTATCCATCCCAAACGCATTCCATGCAGACGGACGGAAGATTTTCTCTTCTGGTACATTGTGCATTGCCACCGGTATTCTAAGCATAGAGCACATGGTGATCAAATCTGCTCCGATATGTCCATAGGAGATCGCTCCATGATTTGCTCCCCAGTTGTTCATCACGTCGTATGCAGTCTTAAAAGCGCCTTCTTTGCCATTGCATCTTGGCGCGAACCATGTACAAGGCCATGTATAATCTGTACGTTTCCACAGTTTATCAGAAACTTCCTCTGGAAGATGTACTGTCCATCCCTCTGCGATCTGCAGCATTGGTCCAAGGCCTTTGACAAGGTTCAGACGGATCATCGTCACCGGCATTTCCGCACGGGTCGCAAAACGGCTGGAGTATCCGCCTCCACGGAAGTATCCGTTATCAGCTGCATTCCATGTGGTTGCATCCATGATCGCTTTCTGGTCAGCTTCTGTCACATTCCACCATTCTTTCATAACACCATTGCCATTCTCATCTTTTGCCTCTCCACAAGCATCCAGACAAGCAGCGCCGGAGTTGATCAAGTGGATAAATCCGCCCGCTTCCTTCGCAACGCCTTCTAATTCGTAATCTGCCGCTTCTTTTACTGCTTCCGGGCTCCAGTATGTACGTACATCCGCAAAGATCTGTGCACGGTTCGTCAAAAGCTTCATAAACAGCATACCAAGACCATTGAGCACATCATTTTCTGTAGCAAGAACGTATGGTTCTCTCGCTCCATTCCAGTCAAAAGAAGTATTGAGCATTGCCTCTGCAAAGTCTCCGTTCGGATAGAAATCTGTCCACTGTCTCTGTCCCTGGAAACCTGCTGCGATGGCATTGTGTCCGATTGCTTCCTCTGAGAATTTTTCCGGCAGATTTTTATTTCCGTTCATCAGGTCTTTGATGATCACTGCCATCTTTACTACGAATTCAAACTGTTCTTCTTTTTTCTCCGGTGAAGCTTGTAATTCTTCTGGATTTTTATCGAATCCGATCTTGCATGTCGCTTTTGCCCATTTCAATGCCTTTGCAAATTCTTCTTCGTCATAAATACCTTCTGTCATACGGCGGATAATCTCTACCTCATCTACTGACTCTACCCGCATGCCAAGATAAGACTCGATAAAGTCTGAATCAATGATGGAGCCGCCGATTCCCATACAGATAGAACCGATCTGCAGATAAGATTTGCCGCGCATAGAAGCTGCTGCAACTGCAGCACGGCCAAACCGCAATAATTTTTCCTGTACGTCTTCCGGGATCTCTGTCGCATCTGCGTTTTGTACATCATGTCCGTAGATACCAAATGCCGGCAGGCCTTTCTGTGCATGTGTTGCCAGGACAGAAGCCAGATATACTGCGCCCGGTCTTTCTGTACCGTTAAATCCCCATACCGCCTTGATCGTCTGCGGATCCATATCCATCGTCTCTGAACCATAGCACCAGCAAGGTGTCACTGTCACTGTGATGTCTACACCTTCTTTTTTGAATTTATCCGCACATGCAGCACTCTCGCCTACACGTCCGATTGTAGAATCTGCGATCACCACTTTTACCGGTTCTCCGTTAGAATATCTTAAATTTTCTCTGAAAAGTTTTGCTGCTGACTGCGCCATGTTCATTGTCTGTTCTTCCAAAGAACCTCTTACATCCAATGCGCCGCGCCGTCCGTCTATTGTAGGTCTGATACCGATCACTGGGTAACTTCCGATCAATCTGCTCTCTGCCATTTTTACTTCCTCCTTCTTTCTCGCCTTTCGCCTTTTTCATCTGCGAAAGAAATCAAATTGTTTTATTTTCCTTTATTATAAGCCTGACATTTCACTAATTCTTGTGGTATAATAGAAAAAAATATAATAATATTCACTTTTAAATCTTCTGCTTTTAAATGAAAGGAGGATACAGATGAAGTATATTAAGTACCGTGAAGAAAAAAAACACGGAACTTTTGATTTTCCGATCGAGTTTTATCATGTCACCGCAAGTCATCCCCGCTACGAGATGTCTTATCACTGGCATATCGAATATGAGATCATCCGCATTATCAAGGGGCAATTAACGATGACCTTTGGGGATTCTGAATTTACAGCCGGAAGCGGCGATATCATCTTCGTACCAAGCGGCGCACTCCACGGCGGTATTCCCGATCATTGTGTCTATGAATGTATCGTCTTTAACCTCAGCACTCTTTTATCGTCCAATCATGCAGGCGAAAAATTTTTCAAAAAGATCGAGAACAACGCGATCCAGATCTATCATCATATTACCGACTGTGATGAGGAGCTGCATGAGATCATAAAATTCCTATTTGAAGCTATGCGTGGGAAATCGGACGGGTATGAGCTGACGGTCATTGGTTCCTTGTATCAATTTTTTGGTTATATCTTCAGTCATCACCTGTACATCCCCGCAGATAGAGTATCTCAGAAGAATGACCGGCGTGTCGAACAATTAAAAAAGGTATTGGAGATCATTGAAACCTCTTATGACCAGTGTCTGACCTTGGATATATTGGCAAAAGAAGCCGGTATGAACGCGAAGTACTTCTGTCGTTTCTTCCATGAGATGACACACCGCACCCCCATCGACTATCTAAACTATTATCGGATCGAACAAGCCTGTTTTAAACTGGTCACTTCCAATGATTCCATCACAGAAGTTGCCTTAAGCTGTGGCTTTAATGACATCAGCTATTTCATTAAGACCTTCAAAAAATACAAAGGCATCACGCCAAAAAAATACCTGAGCGCTTCTTTCTAAGCGCCCAGGTATTTTATGGTTATGCAAACGTCAATACGATCTTACGGATCGACGGATCTTTTGTATCTATGAAATCAAAGGCTTCCTGTGCTTTTTCAAAGGGGTATGTATGCGAGATCGTCCCGCTCAAATCCAGCTTTCCTTCCTTGATCAGGTCGATCGCCGTCTGGAACTTCTTGTTCTGCAGTCTGGAACCTCTCACATCCAGCTCTTTTGATGTGATGGCAAACTGGTTCACCTCTGTAGGCGCAATAGAAAATCCCATTGTCATCACACGTCCCGCATTCCCCGTCGCCTGCAAAAGCGTCAGCAGGGAGTCCTTTGTGCAGGCTGCGTCTATGGAAACTGTAGGACCATAGCCATCTGTCAGTTCTTTCGCTTTCTCCACTACATCTTCTTTCCCTATATGGATCGCATAGTCTGCGCCGTTTTTTAGCGCCTCTTGCAGCTTTTCTTCTACAATATCTGCCACAATGATCTTCGCCTTGCTCAGTTTCGCGATCTTTAGGATCGAGCTTCCAAGAGCTCCGCAGCCTAAGAGAAGCAGTGTATCCTCCTCACACAGTTCTGCTCTGGAACAGCTCTGTATAGCGATCGTCGTAGGTTCGATCATGACCGCTTCTGTATCTGACAATCCCTCCGGCAGCACATAGCAATCCTGCTCCGGCACTGCCATGTATTCCCTGTATCCTCCGTCAATGTGCACGCCGCGTACTTTTAAGTTTCCGCATACGTTTCCTCTTCCCTTACGGCACGCATAGCAGTGTCCGCAGTTTACGACCTGGTCTATGATCACTCTGTCCCCCGGTTTTAAATGTGTGGCATTTGTACCCACTTCTTCTACCACACCTACCATCTCGTGCCCGATCACACGAGGATAGGTAGCGGCCGCATTCGTTCCATGATAGATTCCAACGTCAGAACCACATATACCTGCCGCCTTCATTTTCACCAGGATATTGTTCTTTTCTGTGATCACCGGCTTCTCCATTTCAATCACTTTTAGTTCGCCCGGTTTTATGATCTGAATTCCTTTCATGCATCTTCCTCCTAACTTTTCTTTGCGTCATTGGAAACAGAAGCAACCAATATCAATACAAGTACCGCTCCCTGGATCAGTCTCTGCATGCCGACCGACAGACTCGCGGCATTTAAAAATGTCGTGAGAAGATACATCATCAAAGCACCCAGACATACACCTGCTACGTTCGATTTTCCTCCGGAAGCAGCGGTACCTCCTACAAATGCCGCTGCAATGGACGGCAGGAAATACGTCGTTCCCATATCCTGGAAAGCGCCTCCGTTAAACGCGCCACACAGTGTACCGGAAAGGCCGCACAGCGCGCCGCCCAATACAAAGGCTGTGATAACGACCCTGTTTACATTGATCCCTGCATATTTTGCAGCAATTCTTTTCTGTCCTACTGCATGAAGTTGTTTTCCATATTTTGTCTTATATAGGAGCAATGCCAGAAGTACTGCCACTGCGAGACAGATTACCGTCAGCATAGAAAAACCACCTGCATGCAGATTGATAAAATCTACAAATCCTTTATCCGGCAGCGTCTTCATGCCCGGCGCTAATACAAGTACAATGGTAAAAATAATGTATCCTGTGGCAAGTGTCGTCACCATTGCCGGAACCTTCAGATAGATATTGATCAATCCATTTACCAGTCCACACAGTGCTCCTACAGCAACTGCCGCCACGATCCCGATAAGAACATTGTACTGCATCAGGTCGCAAGATATGTATGCTGCCAATGTCAGTATATACTGCTGTGACAGATCGATCGCGCCTTCACCGCTTGTTACGACAATCATCTGTCCCAATGCCAAAAGAAGGGCAAATGAGCAAAGTTTTGCACTGGAAAATATCTGTCCGACACTGAATTTTCCAGATACGACTGAAATTGCGATCCATAAAAGGACGGAGCCGAGAAGCGGCCATATAAATGCATACTTCGTCATTATTTTTTTCATTTTATTTTCCCTCCTTTTTATGGGTGATCAGTTTAATCGCCAATACAACGATCAGGATCAGGCCTGTCACTGCTGTCTGGTAATTCGAGTCTACCCTAAATGATGTCAAAATCGTTGTGATAAATGACATAGCGATCCCGCCGCACACAACACCGATCGGAGCTACAATACCGCCTGCCATCTCACAGCCGCCGAGAATAACCGTCGCAATAGACATCATACAGTATGTTGCCGATGAATTTGCGTCCGCGCCCATGCAGACTGCTGTGTATGCCATACCTGCTAAAACGACCATAAAACCGGCCAGTGCATAGTTTGTCATTTTTGCCTGCAGATAGGACCATCCGGAACGTTCCACTGCCAATGGATTATTTCCGATTCCTCTTAAAATCATGCCGTATTTGGAACGGAACAATACGTACCAGCAGAATACGCCTGCAAGTACACAAAGTACGATCGGCATTGGAATGACAGGAAATTCAAATTTATAAATTGCAAGTAACCATTCTGGGCAAGTCCCGCCAGGAGACGGTGCGATGACAAGCGCAATGCCCCACCATACAAACTGCGCGCCTAAAGTAACCACGATTGCAGGAATATTGCGCACATGGATCAGTGCACCCATCAAAGCATATGACGCGATAAAAATAAGCAGACTGATAACTCCAAACAACGGGTTTCCTGTCAATATGATACCGACCAGTACATTGACCAGCGCGATCGAATATCCATTTCCCATATCCACATCGCCTGCTGTGACAATGAACATCTGTCCCAGAGCAGCAAACACAAGCGGTACTGCCGAGGAAACCAACATACGCATTCCCATGTAAGAAAGGATCCTTGGATTCATAGAAGCATTCAAAAGAATCATAATGATCATAGCAGCTACCGGAAGCAATACCCGAGAAGTCAGGATCCTGTGTACCATACCTTCTTTCTTTTCTTCTGTCACTTTCTTATGTTTTACATCTTTAAAAGAAGCTTTTACGATATTGGCAACGGTGATCTCTTCTTTCTTTAATTCTTCTGTAATCTCTCCCTCATGCATAATGTACGCACGGTCACAGATCTCGATCTCCGCATCTTCCGTAGAATAGAGGATCACTGCCTTACCTGCTTTTTTCGCCTCTTCAAGAAGACCATATATCTCCTGCTTTGTCTCAATATCGACGCCCGCCGTCGGGTCATTTAAAATGATCAGCTCAGCGCCAGAAGCAATTCCTCTGGCGATCAACGCCTTTTGCTGATTTCCTCCGCTTAAAGACATAATCGGACTGTGGATTCCTTCTGCCTTAAATTTCAGCTTGTCATACCAAGTCTGCGCCAGGCCTTCTGACTTCTTCTTATCCAGAAATACGCCTGTTTTTACCTGATCCAAATTCCCGATGATCGTATTGTCAAAAATATCCCACAGATGGAAAACGCCTTCTTTCGCTCTGTCTCCACTTACATAAGAAACAGAGGTATTCAAAACGACGCCTTTTTTCTCTTTTCCTTTATATTTTTTAGAATCATACAAAAGATTTAAAAGAGCTGTCTGTCCAGAGCCTACCAATCCGGAGATCCCCACGATCTCGCCTCTGTTCACGTGCATATTGATATTATACAGGCCTTTCCCTGTATAATCCTTTATCTGTGCCGCTACTTGCGATGTCTGGTCACTTTCTTCTGACAGAACTTTTTCCGCCGCCTTTTTCGTTCCTGCGCCGCCTAACATTTCTACAAGCTGTTCTGTTGTGATCTCATCCGGGTCGCATTCGCCGGAATTCATCCCATTTCTCATCATCACGATCCGGTCAGACACTTTCCGTATTTCATCCAGCTTATGTGAAATATAGATAACTGCAGTCCCTTTTGCGCTCAATTCTTCCACTACTTTATGAAGCTGCTCTGCTTTATCTGTTGATAAGGCAGATGTAGGCTCATCGAGAACGAGTACTTTTAAGTTGTCTGTCATCAGTGTCTTACAAATCTCTACAATCTGTCTCTCCGCAAGTGTGAGGCGTTCCACAGATTTCATCACATCGATGTGATTGCCTGGGAAATATTTTTCCAGCAGATCTTTTGCCTCTTTTTTGGCTTTTTTCCTCCAGCCCGGTTTTGTCACAAGGCCATGATCTACATTCAGCATGGCAAAATTTTCATAAACACTCAAGTTCGTACATAACGACAGATCCTGATATGCGCAGGAAATTCCAATCTCCTTCGCTTCTTTTGTCGTATATTTTGTCATTTCTTTTTCTTCTACTATGATTTTTCCCGCAGTCGGCGGAAGTACTCCCGTCAGTACTTTCATCATCGTAGATTTTCCCGCCCCATTAGGTCCGACCAATCCGATTACTTCTCCTGCGAATATCTGAAGATCAATCTTCTGCAATGCCTTTGTAATGCCGAAAAATTTATCGATCCCCGATAACTCTATGTAAGGAGTCTGTGTTTCTGTTCTTTTCACTCTTTTAAGCTCCTTTCTGATTTCTATGTCAATGCGATCACTCTTATCGGAGAGGCTGATCCGTCTTTGATCTTATTCGCCAGTCCTATCACATACGAAAATACCGGAAGTTTCCGCAAATTTGTCAGATTCTCTATAATCGGCACTCCGCTGCCGAGCAGAATATAATGACAGGGATATGTTTCGCTGCCAAAAGGATCCAAGGCAAGAGCATCTGTACCTACAGAGGCTACTTTTTTATCCAGTAAATACTGTGCTGCGTCCCCTCCCAGACCTGGCCAATCTTTTAAAAATTCTTCTGCATCTTTTCCTGTACCGTATTTTTCTTCCCAGCCGAAATGCAGAAGGATAACGTCACCCTGTTTGATTTCTCCGTTTTCTTCTTCAAACTTCTTAAGCATATCCAATGTATATACCCCGCAAGGCTCCAGAAAAGAGGCGTCTATCTTCACACCTCTGCCAATGACAGTTCTGACATCTACTTCTTCGATAGATGCTCCGCCTTTTATAAAATGTTTAGGCGCATCCAAGTGAGTTCCCGTATGTTCTCCGAAATTTATTTGTCTATGCAGAGAAACAGCTCCTTCATCATACGTCTCATAAATAATCGCTCCAAATCTTGCATGAGTAGGCCAGACCGGCATCCCCGGCTCCATCGTATAACTTAAGTCGATCACATCGGCGCTGTCCATCACCTGCTGCATCAAAGGTATAATCTGTTCGTTCATGTGTATCTCCCTCTTTTCTGAATATAAGAACAGCCAGACCTTGTACTGCCTTTTGCGGCCTGGCTGTTTCCCTACTATTTATATAAGTTCTCTCTTACCCAGTCACGGTCATATGTAGGAGTTCCAATCTCCTCATCTCCCATGTCTTTGTAATCCTGTACCTCATCTTTTGTCACAACCGCAAACGGATGAATCATTTCATTTGGGATATCATATTCGCCGCTCAAGATATCACAGGCTACATATACACCTGTCGCCCCATCCCATGGATTGGAAGAAACAGAAAGTGTATCGTATCCTTCCGGCGCTTCATTTGCCCACCATTTCAGGAAATACCCTCTGTTGTCTCCGCCAATGACCGGAAGGTCCATGCCAGCTGCTTCAAATGCCTGTACAGCTGCGTAAGAATCTCCACCCTGTGTCACGACTCCGTCTACCTGATCCAGTGTCGGAAGGACAGAAGCCAACTCTGACTGCGCTTTAGAACCTGTCCAGTCTGTATAGACCTCTGCGACAACCTCGATGTCCGGGTAATTCTCTAATGTCTTCATAACACCTTCATGCGCAATATTATCAAACTCTGCTCCAGCAGTTCCTCTCAGTTCGATAATCTTACCTTTACCGCCGATTGCCTCGCACACATATTCTGTCAGAGTTCCCATCTGGTCAACTGTGTCAAAATTGATCTGATAACAAAGTTCTGCGTCAGATTCTACCGGTCCGTCATTGATGATGATACACGGAATTCCTGCATCAGATGCTTCCTGGATGGCTCCTGTCAGAGCTGTAGCAGAAATCGGATCGATGATGATCGCATCCATGCCTTCCAAGATAAAGTTTTCAATCTGCTGTACCTGCTTAGAAGCATCATTGTTTGCCTCCACGATCGTAAATTCAGAAATCTCACCAGATTCTTTCAGCTCATCTGCCGCTTCCTGTGCATATGCTTCCATCTGCTGACGGTAAGAGTTTCCATTAAAACTGTTTGTCAGACCGATCTTATAGCCACCTTTGCTTCCGCCATCAGACTCCTTCTTGTCATCTGAACCTGCGCTTCCACATGCCGCCAGGCTCATGATCATGGTTCCTGCCAGAAGGGCTGCCAATACTCTGCTTCTTTTTTTCATAATTGAATCCTCCTCTTTAAACTATTGTGGAATACGCTCCACACTTGTATACTAGTATCTTACCCCCCCCTATATATTTGTCAACTAATTCTTCTATACTTTTGTGATTCATATTTTATTTCTCTATATTGCACAATTTTTATCTTTTTAAATGTAAAAACTGCTTTCTATTTTCTGTCATATTATACAAAAAAATTCTATCGGATTTTCTCTGCTTACTTTCAAAATCCGATAGAATTTTTCTGCATTTTCTCTCTTTTTATTCCTTCTCAAAATATTGCCGGTATTTCTCCTCTACGATCCCTTCGTCAATCTTGTGTCTTGTCAGATGACGTTCCATAGCAGACACTCCTCTTTCTACATCCTTTTTGCGGATCGCGTCCAAAATTTCCATATGATCGTCTATCACATACTGTTGATCTACTGTCTTCGTACGCAAGGCGCGCAAACGGTCAAAATGCAGCATCATATTACTCATCAGTTTATAAATATGTGGTTTATTTGTCATTATAAACAATTCTTTATGAAATTGGTTATCCAATTCCAGGAGTTCTCCCGGCTCATCATCATCAAGATAAAACTGCTGTAGTTTTACATTTTTTTCCAATACAGACAATTTTTTTTCTTCTATTCCCTGGCATGCCAGAACAATAACTGCTTTCTCCATGGTGATACGCATAAACTGTGCTTCTTCCACCATGGCCCAATCGATCAGTGAAACATAACTTCCTTTCTGGGGATAGATCTTGACGATCTTACTTTTACTTAATTCGATCAATGCTTCCCTTACTGGAGTCCGTGAAATACCAAGTTCTGCTGCCAGATCATTTTCACTGATCCTGCTGCCTGGTTCCAATTCCAACAGGACAATATTTTCCTTAAGTATACGCAGTACATATTCTCTTCCTGTTTCTCGTCCATATCTTTTCTTTACGATCATACCTTTACCAAACCTTTATTTTCCTATTATTCCAGCAAGACATAAAAAGAATCTCACTTTTATCCACATCTCCTTATTGTATACCACTAGTTTTTACAAACTAGTATACTAGACGTATATATCTAGTATAACGACTTGCGTTAGAGCTTGTCAACATAAAAATTCCCCAACTGCACTGAACAGTTGGGGAATTCCTATGTTGCCGCTGACTATATCTATCTTGATACCGTCTAGCTTTTGTAATTATTCTTCTCCGTACAGAGTTACCAGTTTCTTCAGATAAGCATATCTTTCCATTGCTTCTTTCTCATTCTGTGAGAAGAGTTTTGCTGCTTTTTCCGGATTTGCTCTCTTCAGCGCATTGTAACGAACTTCTCCGTCAAGGAATGCCTGGTATTCTTCCTGTTTTGGTTCTTTACTGTCAAGGAAGAACTTATTGCCTTCAGCAGCTGGATTGAACCGGAAGTTATTCCAGTATCCACATTCTACTGCAAGCTGTTCTTCTGTCTGCGCTTTGCTCATGCCCTTCTTGATACCATGGTTGATACATGGAGCATATGCAATGATCAGAGATGGTCCTGGATAAGCTTCCGCCTCTGCGATCGCCTTCACTGTCTGATTGAAGTCAGCGCCCATAGCGATCTGCGCTACGTATACATAGCCATAACTCATTGCGATACCCGCAAGGTCTTTTTTCTTTGTTTCTTTTCCGCCTGCTGCGAACTGTGCAGTAGCGCCTGTCTTTGTAGCCTTAGAAGACTGTCCGCCTGTGTTGGAATAAACTTCTGTATCAAATACCATGATATTGATGTCTTTGCCGCTTGCAAGTACATGGTCAACACCACCGAATCCAATATCATAAGCCCATCCGTCTCCACCGAAGATCCACTGAGATTTCTTGGAAAGGAAATCTTTATTCTTCAGCAATTCTGCCTTTTCTTCTCTGTCGCATCCGCAGTTTTCCAGTGCAGCTACCAATTTATCTGTTGCTGTGCCGTTTGTTGCTCCGCATGCAAATGTATCTAGGTATTCCTGTGCGGCTGCTTTTACATCCTCGTTTTCTGCTGTTTCAGCCAGTTTTTCAACTTTGCCTTTCAGTCTTGCACGGATTGTATTCTGCGCAAGCAGCATACCATATCCAAACTCAGCATTGTCTTCAAACAGGGAATTACACCAAGCCGGTCCTTTTCCTTCCGGAGTTACCGTATATGGTGTGGACGGTGAAGAGTTACCCCAAATAGAAGAACATCCTGTCGCATTTGCGATGTACATTCTGTCACCAAACAGCTGTGTGATCAGTTTTGCATAAGGTGTCTCACCACAGCCTGCACATGCTCCTGAGAATTCGAGCAGCGGCTGTTTGAACTGACTTCCCTTTACAGTTGTCTCTTTAAACTTCGTAACAACTTCTGGTTTTACCGGAATCTCGCGTCCATAGTTGAAGAAATCCTGTTTGCCGGCATTTGCTTCCAAATTGCCCATAACAAGCGCTTTTTCGCCCTTCTTGCCCGGACATACATTCGCGCAGGAACCACATCCTGTACAATCATAGGCAGATACCGTGATGGAGAATTTCATACCCGGCATACCGATCATATCGATTGCTTCCATTCCTTCTGGAGCATTTGCAAGTTCTTCTTCTGTCAGCGCAACCGGACGGATAACTGCGTGCGGACATACATACGCACAGCGGTTACACTGGATACAGTTCTCTGGTTTCCAAACTGGGATATCCACAGCGATACCACGCTTCTCATACGCAGAAGAACCGGAAGGTGTAGAACCGTCTACATAATCGTTGAATGCAGATACAGGCAGTGTATTTCCTTCCTGAGAGTTTACTTTTGCCTGGATATTCTTAACGAAATCTACAACGTCTTTTCTTCCACTCTCATCTACATGAGGTGTTGCAAGACCTTCGTCTGCCGCATCTTTCCAGCTTTCCGGAACGGATACTTCTACGACTTGTTTTGCGCCTGCGTCGATCGCATCATAGTTCATCTGTACGATCTTATCGCCTTTTCTTCCGTAAGTAGCTTTTGCAGCCTTCTTCATCAGATCGATCGCTTCTTCTTCCGGAATGATCGCTGCAAGCTTGAAGAATGCAGACTGCAGGACTGTATTGATACGTCCGCCAAGTCCGATTTCTTTACCGATCTTGATACCGTCGATCGTATAGAATTTGATATTATGTTTTGCAATATATGCCTTTACCTGTCCCGGCAGATGTTTCTCCAGACCTTCCATATCCCATGGGCAGTTCAAAAGGAATGTACCGCCGTCAACCAGTTCCTGTACCATGTTGTACTTGTCCACATAAGATGGATTGTGACATGCTACAAAGTTTGCCTGGTGGATCAAATATGTGGATTTGATCGGCAGCTTACCGAAACGCAGGTGAGACATTGTAACACCGCCAGACTTCTTAGAGTCATAATCAAAATATGCCTGTGCGTACATGTCTGTATTGTCACCGATGATCTTGATGGAGTTCTTGTTCGCTCCGACAGTTCCGTCTGCTCCCAATCCCCAGAACTTACAGTTGATCGTTCCTTCCGGTGTGGTAACGAGAGGCTCGTCTGCTTTCAGAGACAGGTTTGTCACATCATCTACGATACCGATCGTGAATTTCTGTTTCTCATCATTATGATATACAGCTACGATCTGTGCCGGTGTCGTATCTTTGGAACCAAGTCCGTAACGTCCTGTATATACAGGCACTCCGTCGAATTTTGTGCCTTTGAGCGCTGCGACAACATCCAGATATAATGGTTCGCCAAGTGCTCCCGGTTCTTTTGTTCTGTCAAGAACAGAGATCTTCTTCACGGAATCCGGAATTGCGGCGATCAGAGCTTCTGCGCTGAATGGTCTGTACAGACGTACCTTCACAACGCCGACTTTCTCGCCTGCTGCTGTCAGGTAATCAATCGTCTCTTCGATCGTATCACATACAGAACCCATTGCGATGATCACATGCTCTGCGTCTGCTGCACCGTAGTAGTTAAACAGTTTATAATCTGTTCCGATCTTCTCATTTACTTTGTCCATGTATTTCTGCACGATTGCCGGCATTGCATCATAATATGGGTTGCACGCCTCTCTTGCCTGGAAGAAAATATCCGGGTTCTGTGCAGAACCTCTCTGACATGGATGATTTGGATTCAACGCATGCGCGCGGAACTCATCGATTGCATCCATATTTACAATGTCTTTTAAGTCTTCATAATCCCATGTCTCGATCTTCTGGATCTCATGTGATGTTCTGAAACCATCAAAGAAGTTGATGAACGGCAGCTTTCCTTCCAATGCTGCACAATGTGCAACCGGTGTTAAATCCATAACCTCCTGTACGCTGGATTCACACAGCATTGCAGCGCCTGTCTGACGGCAGGCATACACATCGGAGTGATCTCCGAAAATAGACAGCGCATGACTTGCGAGCGCACGTGCGGATACGTTGAATACGCCCGGAAGCTGTTCTCCTGCTACTTTATATAAGTTTGGGATCATCAGAAGTAATCCCTGTGAAGCGGTAAATGTTGTTGTCAGAGCTCCTGCTGATAAAGAACCGTGCACAGCACCTGCAGCACCTGCCTCGGACTGCATTTCCGTTACTTCTACAGTCTGTCCGAAGATATTTTCTCTGCCTTCAGTAGCCCATTCGTCAATGTGTTCTGGCATTACAGATGATGGTGTGATCGGGTAGATCGCTGCAACTTCTGTGTACGCATAGGAAACGTGAGCGGCAGCCTGATTACCATCCATGGTCTTCATTTTTCTTGCCATTTTGTTGTTCCTCCTTATAATTTACATTGTAAAGTTAATATTTTCACATGTATTGTAATTATATCCCGAAAAGTGACAAAAGTCTATAGAACACACTCTATTTTTTGTTTATTTTCGTGTACATTTCTGTCTTCCTCCGAGCGCTTCTTCTTTTATTTTCCTACCGATACAGAAACATTTCAGTAATACAGCAGTCGTCATATTTATTTCCGTCTCTTACCCCGGTGATCGTCACTTTACACTCACTGATCTTCACCTCTTTGCCAAAGTCAATGTATATCATCCCATCGAAAGCATTCCCAGTGATAAAAGCGCTCCCCTTATCTGTATAAGAATAATCCATAGCCTCATCGCCATATTCTATATGCAGCGCTTCCGGCGCTCCGTTTTTCCAGTATAATTCCTCGCTGGTATATATACCCGGAAGAAAGGCAAGTCCTCTGACTGTCTGTTCCTGGGCACTCGTAAATAAAATACTTTCATTTACACCATTTCCAGCTGCTCCATCTGCCCAGCAAGTCGCCCAATCCACATCCGTCAGATTTTGCGTCTCATAGTTATAACCTGTTTCTTCTAGAACAGAAGATGCAGAAACTGTAAAATCTACCATATAGATCTCGCTTCCTGCATGAGTCAGCCCTGTCGGTGTGCCGGCAGGCTCTGCTCCAGGAAGTTCTTTTTCCTGTGTTTTTTCAGATTCGAACTGATTGTTTTGTTCCTCCTGTTCTTCTTTCTTTTGGATATCTTCCTCTTTTTTGTTATTTTCCGCTCTTTTGGTATCTTTCCTTCTCTTTGACGTTTCTTTTTGCTCTTCCTGTTTTTTAAGCTCCGCCTGCTTTTCCCCTTCGCTCTTTTTCACGAAAAAAATTGTAGCCGCTGCCGCTAATATGAGGATGATAAATGCCAGCGCTGTCCACACCGCGATTATTTTACCTTTCCCTTTTTTCTTTACCGCAGGTTCTTTTTCTGTCACTTTTTCTGTCGTTTTTTCTGTCGCTTCCTCTGTCTCTACCCTCTGCCCGCAATTTGGACAGAACTGTTCTCCCGCTTCTATCTTGTGTCCGCAATTTTCACAAAACATCTTTTTACTCCTGTTCCAATTCTTTTAAAAATTTTCTTTTCCATGTAAAGTATACTTTGTCGTGAGCAGCACGCCCGCCTGTAGGGCCTGTGTTGCAAGATGCCCGAATGGATATATCCATTCGGGCGTAATAAAATCGCATGCAAAACAGACTGATATATATTCTTATTATTGCGTATTCGTTTAGTATCTGTCAAGTAAATTGACATTAACTTCTTTGCAGCAGATCTGCCTGAATAGGTACAATAAAACCTTGTATATCCCCTCTGTCATCCTGACACAGCTGAGATCTACAAGGTTTTATATTTCTTTTATTTCCGTTTAAATTTGAAGATCCTCTCTTTCGACTTCGGAGGTTTTTTCCCTTCTATCTTATCCGGCATAGGTTCATATTTTCTTCCGATTTTTAACAAAGGTATTTTTTTATGGTTCTTTCGCAGATAAAGCAATGCCGCGCCTGTTCCAACCACGATCACACCTGCAAGAAGCTGGGATACGGCGATACCGACTCCCGGAAGCAAAAGCTGATCTGTCCTTAACCCTTCTATCCACACTCTGCCCAGACCATAACCGAACAAATATAACAGAAACAGCTCTCCTTCATACTTTTTATGTCTGCGGTAGACAAACAGGAGGATCAAGACGATCATGCACCAGAAAGATTCGTAGAGAAAGGTCGGGTGCACCTGAATATAGCTGACACCATCTATCCTCTGTATATGCTGGCGCATCTGCTCAGTCACATCAGAAGACCGTACCGCATCCAGCGGCAGCCGCATAGCAAACAAGCTGTCCGTATATCCGCCAAATGCTTCCCTATTGAAAAAATTCCCCCATCTTCCAAGCATCTGTCCATTTAATAGTGCCATTGCGACCGTATCAAAAATCTGCGGCGCAGACAAATGTTTGATCCTTGCCAACACAAGAACACTGATCACAGCTGCAATGATGCCTCCATAAATAGCGAGCCCGCCTTCCCGCAGGTTAAAAATATCCAGCAGATTATCCTTGTACATATCCCAAGAAAAGATCACATAATAGATCCTTGCACCTGCTATCCCGGCTATCACGCCGATGATCCCCATATCCAAGTAATCTTCCGGGTTCTGTCTCGTTCTCTTCGCCTCGGAGGTAGCGATCAAAAACCCTAATAAAATAGCACTTCCTATTATGATGCCATAGTACGCGATCTCAAAACCGAAAATGCGTATGCTCTTTCCCACATGCTCCAAATAGATGCCCAGATGTGGAAAACTGATGTCATAATGCATATCTTTGCTCCCTTCTGCATTGTCCCTGTGTTCCTTTAACCGTCCCCTTCGTAAATTACTTATTATCTCTTACACAGCTGTTTCACGACTATCCCGACGCTTCAAAACATAGCAGGATCCATACTATACATTAAATCTAAACAACATGATATCTCCATCCTGCACTACATACTCTTTGCCTTCCAGCCTGACAAGCCCTTTTTCCCGGGCGGCGGCATAAGTCCCGCATGCCATCAGATCATCATAACTTAACACTTCTGCCCGGATAAAGCCTCTTTCAAAATCCGTATGGATCTTTCCTGCTGCCTGCGGAGCTTTCATGCCTTTTGTTATCGTCCACGCGCGTACTTCCGGCTCTCCTGCTGTCAGATAGCTGATAAGCCCCAGAAGATGGTAGCTTGCTTTGATCAGTTTTTCCAATCCGGATTCTTCTAATCCCAGATCTTCCAGGAACATTTTCTTTTCTTCCTCATCCAGTTCCGCGATCTCCTGCTCGATCTGCGCACATACAACGAACACTTCACATTGTTCCTGTTTTGCGTACTCACGGACTGCCTGGACTCCTGTATTGCCCGCCCCGTCATCTGCCAGATCTTCTTCCGTTACATTTGCCGCAAAAATAACCGGTTTAGCAGTCAGCAGATTATAACCTGCCATCCAGTTTTGTTCGTCTTCATCTTCTGTCACAAAACTTTTCGCCAGCTGATTTTCTTCCAAATGTGCTTTCAAGCGATTCAGCAATTCCAATTCTTTTGCCGCTGTCTTATCATTTCTGGACAGCTTCACTGTCTTTGCAATTCTTCTTTCCAAAATTTCCAGATCCGAAAAAATCAGTTCTAAATTAATCGTTTCTATATCACGCAGAGGGTCGATACTTCCGTCTACATGCACGATATTGCTGTCCTCAAAACATCTTACCACATGCACGATCGCATCCACTTCCCGAATGTTTGCCAGGAACTGATTTCCCAACCCTTCTCCCTTGGAAGCACCCTTTACTAATCCTGCAATATCGACAAATTCTATCGCGGCAGGGATGATCTTCTTTGTGTGATACATTTCTCCTAATACATCCAGACGCTTATCCGGTACGGTTACGACACCTACATTGGGATCGATCGTACAAAATGGATAGTTCGCAGATTCTGCTCCTGCCTTTGTCAGCGAATTAAACAATGTGCTTTTTCCTACATTTGGAAGTCCGACGATACCTAATTTCATTTTTATCTTCACCCGTCTGAAAACCCTTGATTTATGCGGGTTTTCGCCTTTCTTTATGTTTTTACTACACAATTTACTACACAATTTTTAATGTTTTTCTATCTTTTCAATTTCTTTCATTTTTTCGTCTTCTGTGACATGCACCTATAAGTTCCTGGTGATACCAACGTTTGAATACCCTAAAATGACTTGTAATGTTTTCGGTCTTATTCCTCCCTCTATCGCTCTAGCATCGAATGTATATCTCAATACACGCATAGATTTTCTTCTTTATTCCAATCCAAAGAAGCCCTAATACAGCACCTTGTATTATACCATACCGTTTTATCTTTGTGAATATTCAATTTCTATCCCATCTCCCGCCTCTTATATCACTATACGCAGCCGCCTCTTCAATTGTAAGAGCCATTTTTCATAAAAAGGATACTTGCTTTCCATTCACTGACTTCAGTATCAATCTCATTTCGGACATGCTCATATTTTCTTTTTCCGTCTTTATTTCTTCTTATATAAAAAT
>NZ_JBBKBE010000015.1:0-66956 GCF_037890075.1 Mediterraneibacter sp. ICN-202921
GGGTTTAAAATCTTTCACTTATTTTCTATTACTTTTAGCCCAAGTGCAATGTTTTTCAGCTCACCATGGATAACTTTCAATTTCATTTTTCATCTGCAGACAAGCCGGGCATAATCCATATTGCGGATCCGGATCGTTCGTCGGCTGTCCGCAGTAAGAACAATATACCTGGCTTTCATTTTGTTCCCATTGCTGCAGACAAGCATCGCACATTCCGGATTCCCACATAGACATATCTCCTCTGTATCCGCACTGTGAGCAGCCGACGATCTGTTCTATATAACATTCACAGCATGCGAAACCATAAGAGCTGTCCCAATGGTCTCCATAGTTTTCATTCCACTCTCCTCCGCAATAATCGCAGTGATAGCACTCAGGATGTCGATTTCCTATATATCCGCCTCCATACAGGCAGCCGCCGCAAGTATCGCAATGAGGCAAAGTAGGTTCATAATATTTTGTAAAACATTCACCGCAATACCCATCTCGTGAGATAGACACTTCCTCCTTTGTCCTGCCACACCCCAAACAATAGGGCGGTTCCTGCTGATTTTTCCAATCTTCCGGCGCATTTGCCGGATCTGTGATCGGCGTCCACGGTTCTTCTTTGGTTTCCGTTGCTGATACCGCAGGCTTCTTCTTGTTCTCCTTCTTATTCTTCTCGTTCTTCACAGATTTTTCTTTTGTTTCAGACTGGACAGTTTTCTCTTTTTTATCGGCTGCCGCTTCTTTTTGCCCACTGCATCCGCTAATCAAAATAAGCATCGATACCAAAAGAAGATAAACATATTTACGCATCCTGTTTCCCCCTTTCTATCTCAAATGATCCGGTCAGTCTTTTGTCTCCATCAAGATCAACGTCCCATAGACAAAGGAAATCTCTACTTCGTCCGCCTCAAACTCATTGCTCACACAGAGGCTGTCATAGGGCAAAAGGGTATGGTCTGCAAGGGGATATTTTGCGCCCACGATATTGACGCCCTCTATGGTTCCGCCCAGAGAAAACACAGAAAAATAGGGCCCGAACGCTTCTTCTTTTTTTAGACAGACCTTATCTTTTAAAAGCCGTATCTGATTATGGCTGTCCAGGATCCTGGCGTCTGCTCCTGCGTCCAAAGCAATCTTTAGGCTCTGGACATTAGCCCATATATGATCGATCCTTGTGCCGGTTCCGCCTAGTATGATAATCTCTTTCCTGTGCAGATCCAGACAAAGCCGCAGCGCGATCTCTGTATCAGACGCATCCTTCACCGGATTAAATTCCCGGATTGGAACATTGGTCTGTTCTTTGTAATACTTCACAACACCGGAAGGCGCACTGTCAAAATCTCCCACTATATAATCCGGACAGATCTTATGTGCATATAAAAAGTCAAGACCTTTATCCACCCCAATGATGAACTCTGTCTCTTCATTCTGCAGAACGGATAAAGCGAACTCTTCCTCTATCATCCCCCCGCTTACGATGACTGTATGCTTACTCATATTTCTTTAATATCTCCATAAACTTCTCTGTATTTTCCGTAATATTTCCCTTGAATACACCGGAACCTGACACGATCACATTGGCACCTGCTTTCAAAACCTCTCCTACGTTCTGATGGTAGATCCCACCATCCACCTCAATATCCGCAGACAAATCTCTTTCATCCAATAAAGACCTTAATTCCTTTATCTTATGCAGAGACTCCGGAATAAAAGCCTGTCCGCCAAAACCGGGTTCTACAGACATGATCAAGAACATCTCTGCTTCTTTCAAAAATGGTTCCAGCATACGTACCGGTGTATTTGGCTTGATGGAAATACCGGCTTTCAGACCGCACTCATGAATCTCATATAATGTCTTATGCAGATCTTCACACGCTTCATAATGCACTGTCAAAAAATCTGCGCCAGCTTCCTTAAATGCCTTTACATATCGAATCGGCTCTGTCACCATCAAATGCACGTCCATCACTTGTGAAGTGACTCCTTGAATAGAGGATAGCACAGGCATCCCAAAAGAAATGCTCGGCACAAAGTCTCCATCCATCACATCAAAATGGATATACTCCGCCCCTCCGGCGGCAGTTGCCTGCAACTGTTCTCCCAATACTTTAAAATCTGCTGACAATATGGATGGCGCCAATATTCTCTTCATTTTTAATACCTCTCTTTCTCTTTCAGTTCCTGATACATATCTGTATAATCCTTATATCGTATTTTGTGTATCTTCCCTTCTTCGACCGCCTGCTTGACCGCACAGCCCGGCTCATGGACATGTGAACAGCCGTGGAACTTACACGTTCCTTCATACTGCGCAAATTCCCGGAAACAGTACTTCAACTCTTCTTTGTCTATTTCGCTGATATATAAAGAACTAAAGCCCGGCGTATCCATAATATAAGATCCTTCTTCTATCACGAGCAGCTCTGAATGTCTCGTCGTATGCTTTCCTCTTGCAATTTTCCGGCTGATACTGCCTGTCTCCATTTCCACTGCAGACTGTACCAGATTGATCAAAGAAGATTTTCCTACACCGGACGGACCTGCCACTGCTGTTGTCTTTCCCTTTAAGAGCCGCTTTAGCTGCCCTATATTGTCTTTTTCTTTGGCGCTTGTAAATAAAATCGGATACCCGCATGCCTCATACACTTCTTTCAGCTCTGCGATCTGGCTGTCCTGCGCAATATCCCTTTTATTAAAACAAAGTATCACGGGGATGTCTTTTAGATCCATCATGACCAGAAAACGGTCCAACAGATGAAAATGCGGACTTGGATCCGTCACGGCAAATACGACCAATGCCTGATCTATATTGGATACTGCCGGACGTATCAGCTCATTCCTGCGCGGCAGGATTTCGACAATATTGCCTTCTTTTTTTATATCATCCAGCACTTCGATCTTAACTTCATCCCCTACAAGCGGCTTCTTTTTTTCTTTTCTAAAAATTCCTTTTGCCTTACACTCATAAACACCGGATCCTACTACGTCAACGTAGTAGAATCCGGCTATCCCTTTGATTATCTTTCCCTGTATCATCTATTCTTTCCCGCCGTCATTCATTAGAACCGTCTTCTGAGTCCCCGCCGTCTGTGCCGGGATCCGTCTGACCGGAGCCATTGCTCACTACAAAGTCTACATAAGTTCCTTCGTCTACACTGCCGCTGATAGACTGACGTATGACGATCCCCTGTCCGAAATCTTCACTGTTTTCATAAGTGATCTGGCCCACGTTCAATCCCGCATTTATCAACATCTGCTCCGCCTGTGCCTGGGAATATCCGGAAAGAGAAGGCACCGATACCTTCTTCGTCTGTGGTCCTTTGCTGATGACATAATCTACAGAGGAACCTTTATCCACTTTTTTATCCGCCTTTGTTTTCTGAGAGATGACGATGCCTGCTTCATACTTATCACTGTATTCTTCCGTTACATTTCCGGGATTCAAACCGACATTATACAAGGCATTCGCCGCGTCTTCCGACCACATTCCCACGATATTGGGCACAACTGCCGGTTCCGCTCCAAGGCTTACATACATCTTTACCGTGGAGCCTTCCTTGACTTCTGTTCCTGCTGTCGGGTCTGTGGAGATGACCTTTCCTTCTTCTATGCTGTCATCATACTGACCTTCTGAAGTCACTACAAGATTAGCGTTTTCCAGGGCTTTCTGCGCTTTGTCCTCGTCCTGTCCGGCTACGTCGGGGACAGCTACTGTTTCCGCCTTCTTTCCTGTGCTGACAACGACTTTTATTTCCGTATTCTTTGCCACCTTTTTCCCTTTGCCCGGATCCTGGCTGATGATCTCGCCTTTATCGTATTTGTCCGACTCTTTTCGCTCGGAGACGACCATTCCCAGTTTCTTTTTGTTCAGCGCTTCCTGCGCTTCTTCTTCTGTCATTCCCGTTACGTTCGGCACCGTCACTTTCGAGGAAGCCGTCTGCGTCGTACCTGCGCCTCCCTTAAACAGTCCCGCCGCATTTGCCACCATAAAAATGACCGCCAGAGCGATCACCGCAGCAGCTACGATCATCAAGATCTTCATGATCTTCTTTGTATTCGGATCCACTGCATTTTTTTTGCGGTTTTTTGTATATCTATCGTCCTCGTAGTCGTCTTCCTCATCCTCATCATACTCGCCGTCATAATCGTCTTCTTCATCATACCGCTCTTTCTGCAAGCGATCCAACTCCTCCGTAGACATGACAACCGTCCGATCTCCTGTATTCCCGTAGACGCCGGAAACAACAAAATCTCCCTCCGGATCTACTAACGAACGTTTTAGATCTAAAATCAGGTCTTCACAGCTTAAGTATCTGGCGCTTGGATTCTTCTGGGTACATTTCAGTATGATACATTCCAGACTATAGGGAAGATCCGGTACTTCTTCTGCCGGAGAAGGCACTTCCTCCTGCAAATGCTTGATCGCAACAGACACGGTAGAATCCCCGTCGAAAGGCACATGTCCTGTGACCATCTCATACATAGTGATACCTGCGGAGTAAATATCGCTTTTCTCATCTACGATGCCGCCCCGCGCCTGTTCAGGAGATGTATAGTGTACAGAGCCCATCACACTGGCACTGATCGTATTCGTAGAAGTCGTCGCTCTGGCGATACCGAAATCTGTTACTTTTACTTTTCCATCCTTGGAAATAATGATATTCTGGGGTTTAATGTCTCTGTGAACGATATGCTGGTTATGAGCTGCCTGGATACCTGTCACCATCTGGATGGAAATACTGATGGCTTCCTTTGCTGACAGTTTTCCTTTCTTTTCTATATACTCTTTCAGCGTGATCCCCTCTACCAATTCCATGACCATATAGTAGAGGCCTCTATCCTGCCCTACGTCATACACATTGACTACGTTTGGGTGCATCAGCCCCGCCGCAGCCTGCGCTTCACTTAAAAATTTCTGGATAAACACCTCGTCTGTCCGGAAATCACTTTTCAGCACTTTGATCGCCACATAACGATTCAGCTTATGGTCTTTCCCCTTATATACATCTGCCATTCCGCCGGAACCAATGCGGCCCAGTATTTCATACCGTTTTCCTAAAAATACTCCTTCTTTGATCATATACTCACCTCATCTGCGAACGGTTCCACCAATACGACTCCAATATTGTCAGTACCGCCGTTTTCTTTTGCAGCTTCTACCAAGGATTGTGCCGCTTCTACGATATCTCTTCCCCCCTGTACGATATGGAAGATTTCCTCATCTTCTACCATATTGTTCAACCCGTCTGTACACATCAAAATGATGTCTCCCTTTTTCAAACGGTGCTCATAAAAATCCACTTCTACATCTGCCTTTGCGCCGATGGCTCTTGTGATAATATTCTTATCCGGATGATGTTTTGCCTCCTCCGGTTTGATTCCTCCGAGACGCACCATCTCCTCCACCAGTGAGTGGTCTTTCGTCAGCTGCTGTATTCCCTGGTTGATCAGATATAGACGGCTGTCACCGACATTGGCAAAATACATCATCTGTCCTTCTATCGTCGCCGCCACAACTGTTGTTCCCATTCCTTTAAGATGTGTATCCGACGAGGCTTTTTTTATAATCTCTTTGTTCGCCTTCTTGATTGCCTGCACAAGAGCTTTTTCTACATCTTCCTCTTCGCTTTGCTTTAATTCCCTCTGCAAAACTTCTACCGTATACTTGGAGGCGTAGTCCCCTGCCTGGTGTCCGCCCATTCCGTCTGCCACTACAAATAAATTTTCCAGGGTTCCAAGCGGTTTGTCTGCCGTATAGACATAATCTTGATTTACCTGTCTTACCATTCCTACGTCAGTAATGGAAAATGTCTTCATACACTCTTCTCCTTTAATCATTCTGCCTGCGCCTGCGGAGCTGTCCGCACGCTCCATCAATATCTGCGCCCATTTCCCTTCTTATAGTAACATTTATCCCATTTTTTTCAAGTTTATTTTTGAAATTCAAGGTATTTTTACTGTCCGGTCGTTTAAATTTTCGTTCGCGGATCGGATTTACAGGGATCAGATTCAAATGACAGTTTCTGTGCTGTAAGATCTCGATCAATTCTTCTGCATCTTCTTTTGTATCATTGACCTCATGTACCAGGCTGTATTCAAATGTCATTCTTCTGCCGGTTTTCTCAAAATACAGATCACAGGCATGCAGTACTTCTTCCAGATCATATTTATTTGCCACAGGCATAAGCTTCTTTCGCTTCTCCTGTGTAGAACCATGCAGAGACAGTGCCAGTGTGATCTGCAGTTCTTCCTGCGCCAGACGCAGGATCTGCGGTACCAGTCCACAGGTAGATACCGTCACATTTCTCTGGCTGATATGCAGGCCGTGTTCGTCTGTCAGAAGGCGGATAAAGCGCAGAAGACTGTCATAATTATCAAGTGGTTCTCCGGTTCCCATCACAACTACATTGGATACTCGTTCCTTTGTGATCTTCTGGATCTGATAGATCTGTCCCAGCATCTCAGAAGGGGAAAGATTCCGCACGAGTCCACCGATCGTGGATGCACAAAAACGGCATCCCATCCGGCATCCGACCTGAGAAGAAATACAGACCGAATTGCCATGTTTATACCGCATCAGCACACTCTCCACCATATTGCCATCATACAATTCAAATAGAAATTTATTTGTTCCGTCCAGCTTTGATACTTGTCTTTCTACTTCCCGAACAGGCAGTATGATATAGTGATCGTCCAATTTCTTCCGCAGTTCTTTCGATACATTGGTCATTTCTTCAAAAGAAGAAGCCAATTTCACATGGATCCATTCATAGACCTGCTTTGCGCGAAATGTTTTTTCTCCAAGCATTTCTATTTCTTTTTGCAATTGTTCATATGTATATGCGCCAATATCTTTTTTCATATCTTGTCACTTTCCTGTCTGCGCCTTAATCTGGCGATAAAAAAACCGTCGCTGTCGTGGAGCCCCGGAAGAAGCTGCAGCCATCCTTCTTCATTTACGCTGCTTTGCAGTTCCCAGCACAGGTCTTTTCGTATATCTTCTAAAACAAACGCCGGATGTTCTTTTAAAAACCAGTGGACGTTTTCTTCATTTTCTTCCTTATGTATCGTACAAGTGCTGTATAAAAGAGTGCCCCCTGGCTTCACGTAATTTTGTACTGTATGCAATATCCTTCGCTGTAAAAGGACCAGTTCTTTCATCCCTGCGGGAGACACTTTATATTTCAAATCCGTCTTTTTCCCCAGCACTCCCAGACCGGAGCAAGGCAGATCGGCAAGTACAATATCCGCGCTGCCTATTGTTTCTTCATCCAATACCGCAGCGTCTTTGCAGACGGCTTTTATATTTTGAAATCCCGTACGCGCAATGTTCTCCTCGATCAACCCTGTCTTATACATAGTCAGGTCTCTCGCCTCTACCATGCCTGTCCCTTTTAGCTTTTCCGCCATATAGAGCGCCTTGCCGCCTGGGGCCGCGCAGACATCCAGCACCCGGTCGTTTTCCTTTATCTGCGCCGCTTCCACCGCCAGCATGGAACTGATGTCCTGTACAACAAACCATCCTTTACGAAAGCACGACAGATTTTTCAGATAGTCGTACCCGGATATGCGAAATGCAGAGGGCAGATAAGGATGCTCTTCGACCGTGATCCCTTCCGCCTCCAGAGCTGCTTTCAATTGTTCGGGAGATGCCTTCTCCTGATTGCAGCGGATCGTAACCGGAATCTCCTGCTGAAAAGAAGCGATTATTTTCTCTATGACAGAAAAGGGCATATCCCGCTCCCACATTTCTAAAATCCATTCCGGCATAGAGTATTTCAGCGCCAACGCTTTTCTTTCTTCTTTCGGATATTCCACCTGTTCCAAGTTTCGAGCCACATTTCTAAGCACGCCGTTTACAAAACCTCTTAGATTTGCAAACCCCTTCTTCACCGCCAGTTTGACCGCCTCGTTGCAGACTGCCGAATCCGGTATACTGTCCATATATTTCAGCTGATAGACTGCGCTTCGCAAAATACACCGGATAACAGGCTTCATTTTCTTCACTTTTACTTTTGAAAAATGATCCAATATATAGTCGATCTCGATCAGATGTTCCAGTGTGCCTTCCGTGACACGGGTAATAAAAGCACGTTCTTTTTTCTCCAGGTACTGGTATTTTTCCAATGTTCTCGAAAGAACAATATGACTGTACTGCCCTTTCTCCAAAACTTCTAAAAGAATTGCAAGTACCAGTTCCCTCTCACTTACCGGCTTAGTCATTGTCTCTTCTTCCTCCTGTCAGGATCAGCAGCCGCAAAAGCTGCAGGATCATTGCCGCCGCACTCGCCACATACGTAAGGGCAGCCGCTCTTAATACTTTCTTCGTCGCCTCTGCCTCCTCCGGATACAACATACCGGACGTTTGCAATGCTCTCACTGCTCTGCCGGAAGCATTGAACTCGACCGGCAGCGTAACAAGCTGGAACAAAACGGCCGCTGAAAAAAGATAAATCCCCAGATTGATCAAAACGGAAGACATACTTCCGTTCATAAAAAGTCCGATCAAAATCAAGGGCCATGCCGCCATGGAACCAATATTTGCCACCGGCACAAGAGAGCCTCTGATCTTAAGCGGAGCATATCCGACCGCATGCTGTACCGCATGCCCACATTCATGTGCCGCCACACCGATAGCTGCCACGGAGGAAGAATGGTAGGTCGCATCGGAAAGTCCCAGCGTCTTATTGCGCGGGTCGTAATGATCTGTCAGATTTCCCGGTATGTGACGCACCGTTACATCATATATGCCATTCATGCGCAAGATCCGTTCTGCCGCCTCTTTCCCCGTCATTCCCGTGTGGCTTTGCATACGGGAATATTTTGCATATACCCGATTCACCCTCGACGAAGCGATCACGCAGATGAGCGCTCCGATCACCACTAATATATACGTAGGATCCAGATAATATCCATAAAACATAGCATAACCTCCTTAAGATCGCAGGATACAGAAGGCTCCTTAAAAGCCCGCACTTGTAAATACTGTTCCCGTCTCTACTTTATATCCCCTCAGAAAAGCTGCTGTCTCCATTCTCTTCTTCCCGGGGATCTGCAGTTCATAGATAGACAGAACGCCATCCCCCGTCTGTACACAGATACTGTCTTTTTTTACCGCTGTCACGGTTCCGGGCGCTGTCTTGCTTTCCCCGGATGCTTCTGCGGGATCTGCTTTTGCCTTCCAGATCTTGATCACCTTTTGGTCCCAATGGGTATAAGCGCTGGGCCAGGAATTTAGTCCCCGTATCAATCGTTCAATGACAACGGCTGACTGGCTCCAATCAATATTTCCCATTTTCTTATCCAGCATCTTGGCATAGGCTGTCGGGCTGTCGCCCTGCTTTTGAAATACAGCGGTCCCTTCTTCTATTTTCTTGAGCGTCTCTACACAAAGCCGCGCTCCCGCAGAGGCAAGTTTATCATGCAGGCTTTCTCCTGTCTCTTCCTCTTCGATAGGCACCTGTGTTTTTAAGATCATATCTCCGGTATCCAATCCTTCATCCATCTGCATCGTCGTCACGCCCGTCATTTGTTCTCCGTTTATGATGGCCCACTGGATTGGCGCAGCCCCTCTGTATTTGGGCAGCAAAGAAGCATGGACATTGATACATCCATATGGAGTAAGTGTTAAGATTTCTTTGGGCAGTATCTGTCCAAAGGCGATCACGACCATCACATCCGCATTGTACTTTCTTAGTTCCTCCACACATTCCTTATCCCGTATCTTTTTCGGCTGAAAAACAGGGATCTGATACTTCAGCGCTGTTTCTTTTACCGGGGAAAACTGCATCTGCTTTCCTCTTCCTTTAGGTTTGTCCGGCTGCGTCACGACAAGACACACCTCATGTCCGGCATGGAGCAGAGCTTCCAATGTCCCTACTGAAAAATCCGGCGTTCCCATAAAAATCACTCGCATCTACTCTGTTTCCTCCTCATCTTCCGACTCATTGTAGGTAACATCATGCAGTCCATCCTCCGTCTTATCCACATACAGCTCGCCTTGCAGATGGTCTATTTCATGACAGAACGCCCTCGCTAAGAGCCCTTCTCCTTCCATCTCAAAAGTCTCCATATTTTCATTCAGAGCACGCACCTTTACATGTTCCGGCCGTGTCACGGTCCCCCATTTTCCAGGAACACTTAAACACCCTTCCTCGCCGGTCTGCTCCCCGCTCGTTTCTATGATCTGTGGATTCACCAGTACAATAGGTCCTTCTCCCACATCGATCACAACGATCTTCTTCAGAATGCCGACCTGAGGCGCCGCAAGTCCGACTCCCATCTTCTCATACATCGTATCCAGCATATCACCTATCAATATCTTTGTGCGAAACGTCATTTTTGCAACATCCTTGCACTGTTTCGTCAAGATTTCATCTCCTATTTCCCGTATTTCTCTGATTGCCATAGCTACCTCCTGTTTTTCTCATTTTATTTAAAATACATGCATCGGATTGAAATCGAACTGGATCCGCATCTTATCGAACCCTCGGTTCACTTCAATATATTGCTCCAATCTGTTTTTTATCCCTACCAGTGTATCATATCTCGCTGCTTTTATATAGAGTACTCTTCGATATATATCATTGACCTTTCCAATCCCCGGACTGGCAGGTCCGATGAGTTGTACGTCTCCTTCATGGATGAAGCGCCCGGCATATTCTTTTAAATATCTACATCCTGTCTCCAACAGGTTTTCCTCCTTCCCGCTCACCAGTACGGCAAGGAGATTTTCTGCCGGCGGGTATCCCATCATTTCCCTGTATCGTATCTCTTCTTCATAGAAAGCTTCATAATCCTGCGCCGCAGCTGTCTCGATCGCATAATGGCCGGGACTGTACGTCTGGATCACTGCTTCTCCCTCCCGTTCTCCCCTTCCGGCACGGCCCGCTGCCTGCGTCAGAAGCTGGAAAGTTCGTTCTCCGGCGCGGTAATCATCTGCGTACAAAGACATATCCGCCGCCAGGATCCCTACCAATGTCACATCCGGAAAATCATGTCCTTTTATGATCATCTGTGTCCCGATCAGAATATCTGCTTCTCTGTCTGCAAAAGCAGACAAGATCTTTTCATGTCCATCTTTTCCTCTCGTCGTATCCAGATCCATCCTGAGTATACGCCCCGTGGGAAACTCCCGTCTTACGACTTCTTCTATCTGCTGTGTACCTGCCTTAAATTCTCCCACATGACGGGAACCGCAGATAGGACATGCACTTTTCTTTTTCTCTTCATACCCACAGTAATGGCACACAAGCCTGCCGTTTCTATGCAGAGATAAGGATACGTCACAGTGAGGACACTTGATCACATGACCGCACGCCCGACAGGAAAGAAAACCTGCATATCCTCTGCGATTTAAGAACAGCATGATCTGTTCCTTTCTCTCCAGCTTTTCTTTCATCCGTTCTTTCAGTTTCCGACTTAAGATCGAGCGGTTTCCACTCTTTAATTCTTCCCGCAGATCTATCACCGTGACACCGGCCATCTTCTGCATCCTGCTTCTATTCTTCATCTGCAGTAATGTATACGCCCCCTTCCTGGCACGATACATGGCTTCCATAGAAGGAGTCGCACTTCCTAAGACAACGCTGGCGCCTTCTATCTCTGCTCTTTTGATCGCTGTTTCTCTGGCATGATACCGTGGCACCTGTTCACTTTTATAGCTTGTCTCATGCTCCTCATCAATGACGATCAATCCCAGATCCGGCAAAGGTGTAAACAACGCCGAGCGAGGCCCGATCATCACATCGATCTCTCCTGCTTTTGCCCGCATCATCTGATCATAACGCTCACCCGCTGACAAACGAGAATGCATGATCGATACCCGCTCTCCAAACCGTCCATAAAAACGCATCACTGTCTGATATGTCAAGGCGATTTCCGGTATCAGCACGATTGCCTGCCTGCCTGCCCCTACCACAGACTGTATCATTTCCATATATACTTCTGTCTTACCGCTTCCTGTCACACCGTACAGCAGATAGGTTTTATAGTCCTGTTTTTCATAGTCTTGCCTAAAAAGAGTGATGGCATGCTTCTGTTCCTCTGTAAGGAGGATTTCTTTTTTCTCTCGGCGTTTTCCCTTTACAGGATTTCGGTATACCTGCTCTGTCTCCAAGGCAAGCACTTGCTGTTCCTCCAACGCGCGAACGACTGACAAGGTGATGTTTAATTTTTTATTTACCAGGTCATAGTCAAGAACCGGGGTATCCAGAAGTGCGGCCAAAAGCCTCGCTCTCGCCTTCTGATTTTTGTCCAGATAAAAAGCGAGCTGTCTCTTTCCCGTTTCTTCATCCAGAAGGAGACGCACCTGCTTTTTTACTCTTGCATTTTCCTTTTGTTTAATAGGAAGCACCGTTTTCAATGCCTGGATCATCGTGCCGCCGTACTGTTCTTTCATCCACGCCGCAAGGGCGATCAGCTTGGTCTCGATAACAATACCTTCTCTGGATATTTCCGCGATTTCTTTGACCTTTGACAGATCATATGCGCAGTGTTCGCAAAATCCCGTCACATATCCCTTTGTCATTCTGTTTCCCCTCCCAAAGGGAACCAACACTTCCATACCAATAGAAAGTTCCCCTTCCATCCGGGAGGGGACTTTATATTGAAAGATCTTATCTAGTTTTTCATGCGTAATATCTACTATGATATTGGCGAACATATATCTGCCTCACCTACTTTTTCTCTGCCTTTAACTCTTCCAACACTTCCCGGATCAAGACACGTTCATCCATGGGATATTTCACGCCCTTGATCTCCTGATACTCTTCGTGTCCTTTTCCTGCCAGGACGATGACATCCCCTTTCTGTCCATGCTCGATGACATAACGTATTGCTTCTTTCCGATCGCAGATTTCTACATATTGTCCATCTGTCCTGCCAATGCCCGTCTTGATGTCGTCTATGATCGCCTGCGGCTCCTCAAACCGCGGATTATCCGACGTGATCACAGTCAGATCCGCGAGTTTTCCAGATACTTCCCCCATCTCAAACCTGCGGTCTTTTGAGCGATTTCCTCCACAGCCAAACACGCATATCAGACGCTTAGGATGGTATTCCTTAAGTGTCTCCAAAAGACTTTTAAGGCTCATTGCATTATGAGCATAATCGATCATCAGTGTAAACGCATCGGATACCTTTACCATCTCGATCCGCCCCTTTACCTTCGCCTTTTTCAGCGCTTTTTGTATCGTCTCTTTCGAAACGCCGAAATGACGGCACACCGCGATCGCTGTCAGGGAATTATATACGCTGAATGTTCCTGGGATATCGATCTCTACCTCCATATCAAGCAGTCCTGTCACATGATATTCTACTCCCAAGTATCCTGGACTGGACAGCAGACGTACATCCTCCGCCCGCATGTCTGCTTCTTTGGCAAAACCAAAAGTCTCGATCTGGCAGGAAGCATTTGCGAAGACATCCTTGAAATATGGATCGTCTATATTGGCGATTCCGATTTTACACTGTTGGAACAATAAGCCTTTGCATCTTTTATAATCCGCAAAATCTTTGTGTTCATTAGGACCGATATGGTCCTTTCCCAAATTCGTGAAAATCCCGATCTCAAACGGAATGCCTGCCGTTCTGTGCAGCATCAGTCCCTGAGAGGATACTTCCATGACGACACTGTCGCAGCCTGCTTTGACCATCTGGGCAAAATACTGCTGAATGGTATACGATTCCGGCGTCGTATTTGCCGCAGGTATCCGCTTCTCCCCGATGATCGCCTCGATCGTTCCGATGAGACCCACCTTATGCCCCACACCTTCTAAAATAGACTTGATCATGTAGGTCGTCGTTGTTTTACCTTTTGTCCCTGTGATACCGATGATCTTCAGCTTTTCTGCCGGATACCCGAAATAAGCGGCTGACATAAGCGCAAGCGCATACCGTGTATCTCTGACACGGATCACCGTCAATCCTTCCGGCGTCTCTGCGTCTTTCTCTATAATGACGGCGGAAGCGCCTTTCTCTGCCACTTCTTTTATATAAGCGTGCCCATCGGACACAGCGCCGCTTATACAGACGAACACAGACCCTTTCTCTACTTTTCGCGAATCGTTGGCAAGCATCGTCACCTCTGTTTTGTCGCTTCCCCTGACAACTTCATATTCTAAACGTTCTAACAACTGCTCTAATCTCATGCTTTCTTTCCTCCTAAGGATCATCTCCCCTCTTTGACAGGGAAATGTATCTCGATACGGTTTATTATAACAGCATTTAAGTTATTTGTCTTCCCCATGCGCATTTTCGCAATAGAAAAATACAGACATATGAAACCGCCGCGATCCCACAGATCAGAAGCGGGACTGCTGCCCATGCTGTAAGATCGGCGGGTTCTATATATTTCTTATATGTATCTAAAAACAGAATATGCACCAGATAGATGCCAAAAGAACAGGAACAGATCTTCTCTATCCTTTTCTTACTCTTTTCTGCTGGTTCAAAATGACATCTTCGAAAGCGAATCATCCAGAGAAAAAATGCGGCAGATCCTGCTACCAAAAACGGACATCCATATTCCAGGATCCGCTCATAGTGTTCTCCGGCATTTACCGTCACCCACACGGTGATTCCGTATACCGCTGCCATATTTCCCACAAACAGAAGAAACGCCGCTTTCTGGCTGATCTGGATATGTTTTCTATATCTGTATATATAATATCCGATAAAAACATAAAACATATACACCTTATCTCCGACCAAAGGCAGATCGTAATAGGCTTCTTCATGGAGCAGAGAAGAAATATAGTTGAACACCGTCGTTATACTTATAAGAACCAAAAAAGCATATTCCAGCTTCATTCCCATAAATCTGCACATAATCTGGAGAAATGGCAGCACCATATAGATCGGTATCATTGCATATAAATACCATAGATGCGGCTCTGTAGGCACATACAGGATATCACGCAGGCGATACGGAGTTTTCATGTAAACTGTATTCCATATATAATAGAGTATGCTCCACACCACCAGCACGATCACAAACCGCATAAGCCGCTTCATATGTTTTTCAAGTGTTTCTTCCCTTCCAAGCAAAAGAGCTCCTGTGATCATAAAAAAGCACGGAACACTGACTCGTGCCACTGTATTAAGCGCCAGAGAAAAACCATATTCTCCTGCTGAAATTTCATCATATGCACGACAGAAATAATTCGTCACATGAATCGCGATCACGGAAAAAAATGAGAATATCCGTACTATTTCCAGATTATAATCCCTTTTCTTTATTCTTTGCTTTCCCTGCATTTTTTTCTTCTTTCTGTTGATTTTTCTTTTTCAAAAACGTCCCTTTTATCACAGCACCTTTTCCAAACCGTGCGTTTAATTCCTCCACAGCCGCATTAAGTTTCTTATGTTTTTCATCTAAAGGCTTGGGAATCTCCATATCGAAGATGGTGATCTGCTCTGGTTCCGTCTCGTCTACCAATTTTGCTGTGCGGATTCCTAAGAGCCGTACAGGATCTCCGTTCCATGTCTCCTGAAACAAACGACAAGCGGTCTCGCATAGGACAGACGGCTCATTTGTAGGTCTGTCCACCTGCATCTGGTGAGAAATGGTCTGAAAATTATAATATTTGATTTCCATGCTGACCATATATGCCTTTTGTCCTGCCTTTTTCAGTCGTCTTCCCACACTGTCTGCCAGGCTTTTAAACACTTCTTTTACTTCCTCAAAGGTTCTTGCGTCTGTCGACAGGGTTGTAGAGTTCCCGATTCCCTTTGCCTCAGTCTGTTCCGCCTGCACCTTGGAATGATCGATCCCGTTTGCGAACTCCCAGAGCATCCGCCCATGGCTTTTCAAATGCGCAGTGATCAGGCATACATCTGCCTGTGCCAGATCCCCGATTGTCTGTATTTCCAGTTTTTTTAAAGTCTCCACACTGGAATGCCCTGCCATATACAAATCCCCGATCGGCAGAGGCCACATTTTCACCGGGATTTCCTCTGGGAATAATGTGTGCACTTTATCCGGCTTTTCAAAATCCGATGCCATTTTTGCCAAAAGTTTGTTGGTAGAGATTCCTATATTCACAGTAAATCCAAACTTGTCACGGATCCCATTTTTTATCTCAAAAGCCGCGTCCACGGAAGAGTGATAGTATTTTGCGATAGAAGTAAAATCCATATAACACTCGTCTATGCTGACCTGCTCGATTTCTTTCGTAAATGTCCGAAGATACTCGATCAGTTCCCTGCTTTTCTCTCTGTACACAGTATGCTCCGGCGGCTTCATGACAAGATTCGGACACTTACGAAAGGCATTCGCAACAGGTTCCCCTGTGCGGATGCCATATCTTTTCGCAGGCAGCGACTTTGCCAGTACCACGCCCCGGCGTGCCTTCTGGTCGCCGCCGATGATAGCCGGTATCAAACGCAAGTCCTGCTCTGCGCCTTTTTTCAGTTGTTCCACTGCTGTCCAGCTTAAATAAGCCGAGTTGACATCAATATGGAAGATGGTAGGTTTCATGAAACGACCTGTCCTTTCACACTTGCCGCTAATTTACCATCTGCAACATCGATCACGATAGTATCTTCTCTACCTACATTTCCGGCAAGGATCATTCTCGCTGCCAATGTCTCTACATTTTTCTGCAGATATCTCTTAAGCGGTCTCGCCCCATACATCGGATCATATCCGCCTTCCACGACAAAATTCTTTGCCGCATCCGTCAAGGCGATCTTCAGTTCTTTTTCTTCCAGACGCCTATTCACGTCTGCCACTAACAAATCAATAATCGCATGAATATTTGTTTTCGTCAATGGCTTAAACATGATTATTTCATCCAAACGGTTTAAAAACTCTGGTCTGAAATGTGCCCTTAGATCCTGCATGACCATTTCCTGACTTTTTTCCTCTATCGTCCCATCCTCTCGTATTCCTTCCAGAAGATATCCGGCTCCAATGTTAGATGTCATGATCAGGATCGTGTTTTTAAAATCTACCGTACGTCCCTGTGAATCCGTAATACGCCCGTCATCTAATACTTGAAGCAGTACATTAAATACATCCGGATGTGCCTTTTCGATCTCATCAAACAAAACGACAGAATACGGCTTTCTTCTGACAGCTTCTGTAAGCTGTCCTCCTTCATCATATCCGACATATCCCGGAGGCGCTCCGATCAAACGAGACACGGAATATTTTTCCATATATTCACTCATGTCTATACGTACCATATTGTTCTCGTCATCAAAGAGATCTTCCGCAAGCGCCTTAGCAAGTTCCGTCTTTCCTACTCCGGTAGGACCCAGGAACAAGAAAGAACCAATTGGCTTGGAAGGATCTTTGATTCCTGCTTTGGAACGGATGATCGCTTCTGTTGCAAGTTCTACGCCTTCCTCCTGTCCGATCACACGTTTATGCAGTTCGTCTGCCAGATGCAGTGTTTTATTCCGCTCGCTTTCATTTAACTTTGCTACCGGAATCCCCGTCCATCTGGATATGATCCTGGCGATCTCTTCCTCTGTGACAGCTTCATGTACCAGACTTAAATCCTTTGCCTTTACCTTTTCTTCTTCCTCTTCCAGCTGTTTTTGCAGCTGCGGAAGCCGTCCGTACTGTAATTCTGCCGCTTTATTCAGATCGTATTCTCTCTGCGCTTTCTGAATTTCTTTGTTTACCTGCTCTATCTCCTCACGGATCTTTTGCACATGCTCTACTGACGTTTTTTCATTTTCCCACTGTACTTTCTTCCCTGCATATTCTTCTTTCAGTTCGGAAAGTTCTTCCTGTAAATGCTCCAGCCGTTCTCTGCTCAAACGGTCGTCCTCTTTTTTCAAAGCTTCCTCTTCAATTTCCAGCTGCATGACACGTCGTCTGAGCTCATCTAATTCCGTCGGCATGGAATCCAATTCTGTCTTGATCAGAGCGCATGCCTCGTCTACCAGATCGATTGCTTTGTCCGGAAGAAAACGATCGGATATATACCGATTGGACAAAGTCGCAGCTGCTACAAGCGCACTGTCAGTAATCTTCACACCATGAAAGACTTCATAACGTTCCTTTAGTCCCCGCAGAATAGAGATTGCGTCCTCCACTGTCGGTTCTTCCACCATGACAGGTTGGAACCGGCGTTCCAACGCCGCGTCTTTCTCAATATACTGCCGGTATTCATCTAAGGTTGTCGCTCCGATACAATGCAGTTCTCCTCTTGCAAGCATTGGCTTTAACATATTGCCTGCATCCATGGCGCCGTCTGTCTTCCCCGCGCCTACGATCGTATGCAGTTCATCAATAAACAGGATGATCTTCCCATCGCTATTCTTGACTTCTTCCAAAACTGCCTTTAAACGTTCTTCAAATTCTCCTCGATATTTTGCGCCGGCAACCAAAGCGCCCATATCCAGTGAAAAAATGGTTTTTTCTTTTAACCCCTCCGGCACATCTCCGCTCACGATCCTCTGCGCAAGTCCTTCTACTACTGCCGTTTTCCCTACGCCGGGTTCTCCTATCAAGACCGGGTTGTTCTTCGTCTTACGGGATAAGATGCGGACAACATTACGTATCTCTTCGTCTCTTCCGATAACCGGATCCAATTTCTGCTCCCGCGCTCTTTCCACTAAATCCTGTCCGTATTTATTCAGTGTATCATAGGTCGCCTCCGGATTGTCGCTTGTCACTTTCTGATTGCCTCGTACAGTGGACAATGCCTGTAAAAACCCTTCCCGGCTGATACCAAATTCTCTGAAAAGTGGTTTTACCTCCCTACCGGCATATTTCAAAAGAGACAAAAACAAATGCTCCACAGAGACATATTCATCCCCCATCTGCTTTGCCTCATCCTCCGCATGGATCAGAACATTATTTAACTCCTGTCCTACAAATACCTGCCCGCCCTGCACTTTCGGACGTTTGCGCAGCAGCTCCTCCGTGCGGTTTACAAACAGCGTTCCCTGGATGCTCATTTTTTCTAGTAATTTTAAGATCAGGCTGTCATCTTGTGTCACAAGGGCATACAAAAGATGCTCCTGGGCAAGTTCCTGATTTCCATAATCATATGCTAATTTTTCACAGGACTGTACTGCCTGCATAGATTTTTGTGTAAATTTATTTATATTCATAGCAAATCCTCCTTTACTGATGGTTTCATTGTTCTATTAGTAATATAGCAGTCATTATTAGCACTGTCAATAGGTGAGTGCTAATATTTTCGTATAAATTTTGTGAAGCCCTTTAAAATCATAATTAGGAAATCGCTACGGCATTAACTAAAAAAATCAAACTCGTCCACTGCAAATCCAATCCGGCACGGAACACACTGCGGAGAATCATATTTGACTGTGCGTCTTTCAAGCCACAGATTGCCGCCATGACAGCCATGTGTAACTGTGCCGGTGTTCCGGAACTTTATTCTGTGTGCTGACTTTCAAACGACGGTCTTTCGCATTGAAATAAGCACGGTAATTCTTGACCTGCTTCCGCATGGCCGGATTCGATGCAAGCCCCATCTCATCCATCCAGATGGAAATCAGGTCTGCCCGGAACTCCTCACTGTAAAGCTCCACATCCAGAAGCCAGTTATCATCCGGGCGGTTATAGACACACGGACTGTAAACCAGATAATTTGTGGTCAAATCATCTACTGAAAAGTGTTTTTTTACAGAAAACGCATTATTTCCAATCAGAACAATCACCTTTGCATTTTCCAAAACCACTTCGTCCAGCTTATCTTCAAATTCCTTATCTTCATCGTACCAGAAGATGATACGACGCTGATAAAACTCCGGGAGAGGTGCAGCAAATCTACGGTTCAAGTCTTGTATTATTTTGTCTGTATCCATGCTGCTCCTCCTACCTTATAATTGTCCAATTTGCTTTTCGTTTTGTTCCGCTCTGTACCAATATGCCTTTTTCCTGTAAAGAAGCAAACATTCGAGAAACCGTTCTTTTCGACATGCCTATCTCTTCTGCATAATATGCCTGTGTTGCAGACGGATTTTTCTCTATAATCTGCAACAATTTTTCTATCTGTGCTTGTTCTTTATTAAGTGGCACTTCAACGCCATTAATGCCATTTCCAGCATCATTAACGCCACAATCAACGCCATTAACGCCATTTTTAGTGTCATTGGCGTTAATCATGGCGTTATTTGTATCAACCTGACCTCGATAAATATTGATACGCAAATCAACCTCGCCACCAATAAACTCTGGTTCCCGCAGTCCGGCAGCTTTTACTTTATCAATAATTCTCGGAATACCGCTTCCCCAGTGCTCGATCAGATTCATATAAGCAAACGCATGAGCAAGAGCTTCATTTCTAATTTTAGAATAGCCTTCTTTCATACGCTCCATCGTTTGTCCCATTGGCAGCTTTCCTGGAGAAGTGATTTCCAATCGGTTATCATATACCGCAACCTGTATCGTACCATGATCCAAATAACTACGATGTACCATGGCATTGATAATTAGCTCACGAATGGCATCCGGCGGAATCTCATAAACATCCTGGCGGTAAATTCCCACAATAGTAGCACCCAAATGAATATTTCTAAGAACAAACTGAAATGCTTCGTCTATCTGCTTCCAAAGCGGACCTGTATATTCTCTACGATCAACAAAAACTGCTTTTGTTGTCCCTTTGAACACACCACATTGCGTTGCAACATGAAGTCCTCCGTTACCATTCAAAATAGCGAAAGCATTAGACGGATAATCTTTTCCATCACACTCAATTAAAATGCCCCAGGAACGCAACTGCTGTCTTCCCACATCTTTAATCGATACTTTCTGTTCCTCTGTACGGGCATTTTTGACTGCCTGTTCCTTCATAGCTTTGCAAAGGGCATCAATATCTTCATCTGTAACATTTAACCCAGTACATAAAGCCTGATCGTAGTAACGATTGCTACCCTCAAACAACAATTCTTTTATCATATACTCGTCAGCAAGGCGGGTAGTTCCGGCAACACGGACATATACACCGCCATCTCTGCCAAGAGCTTTGACATAATATGGCCGCTGTCTGCCCTCAGAAACCTCTACCACAATAACAGTTTTACCATCAACCGTCTGTAACGTAATATCCGGGATAATTGCCGGTTCACAGCTGTCTGATACGGCATTGGCAATGGCATCCATTTTCTTGAACACATCTTCCTTGTCAAAGCCAACAACCTCTCTGGTTTTATCGGCAATTCCGAAAATGATTTTCCCTCCGGTTCCATTTGCAAAGGCAACCACAGACTTCATATATTTGCTGCTTTTCTCCGGCAGATTTTCCTTGAACTCCACATTCTTCGATTCTCCTGTAAGAATTTCTTCTATAGTCATTGTTAACACCTCGCTTTCAATTCGCTACGCAGTGCATAGCCTTTTTATTATTTCATCTGATATTCCAGTCTTAGTTCCTCTGCAAGATACAGCTCGCTCATGCAGTGCATATCAAAAACACCGTCACGCATTACGCATTAGATGATAGACTTCGGAATGATAAATTTTCTGAAGCAAAATCGGGTTAGCTGTCATAGCCGGATTTTTGATTTTTTCGTCTATCATCATGTATCATCCTTTTCTTTATTTTACCAGAACTATTTTTCCTTTTCACATTGACCTTTTTCTCTTCAACACATATAATAATAGTAACTCATCTAACACGTTTAGAAGGAGAATCCGGTTTTCGCATTGCGATTACCGGTTTTTATTTTGTTTCTTTTTCTATCTCTTTTATGTAATTCTGATAATCTTTTTCACAATCTTTCTTGGCACTTACAAAAAATACTGGATAAGCTGTTATCAACTGCATCCTTTTTTCACTTTTCTTTTCAAGCACAGTCAGATAATCTAATTCTTCTTCCTGATAATGTATATACAAACGCTTTTTCTTCTTTGAATTTACTTTTTCCCAATAGTTTACCCACACATCATTTTCGTTATACAATTCAATAATTTCTATGATCCAACCTACACGTAATGCACGGTAAAGACATTTTGTGCGAACACCTCCATTATTCATTGTAATTTTAAGTAACTAATTGCCATTTTTCACCTCAATCTTATTTGCTTGAAATATCTGTTCACATTGTATTTACCATTATATCACAAAAAGCATATCTCAAGATTTTAGATAAACACTTTTATGAATTTCCAACAATCGGCTCATCACCTGCTCTATTGTTTCTTTATTTTCTTCATAGAATTTTTTCTCCGTATCGTTTAACGAATTTTCTTTTATTTGGATCTTATCTGTTTTTCCTATCGTACCCTTTATATTCCGATAATGATTTAACTGAACCTCAAATTCACTTCCATCATAAATAGTGATACTGATTTCTGTATCACCCATCCTGAAATCCGCATAGCTATTCTTGACATAAAAATCCTTTTTCAAAAAAGGCAATTTTTGATTTGGCAGTTGATAGCATACGTCGTCTCTCTCTAATTCGTAGATTTGTTTTTCCTTCACAAATCCTAATTGTTCCACTTTTGTCTTAAACGTCTGGTTCATGTTTCCTTCTGTTATTTTCCAATTGATAAAGATTACCGCAAAAATAAGAAAACATGCTGCCAGACACATTCCTAATATTTTAATTCCCTTTTTATATTTACTGTAAAAATCTATTTTTTCAACAAACTCTTTATCTTCATTCAACAGCTTATCCAAGGAAACATGATACGTATTACAAATATCGATCAACATCTGAAGATCCGGCAGACTTCTTTCATTTTCCCAGCTGGAAACTGTTTGTCGTGTCACACCAAACTTTAAACCATATTCCTCCTGTGTCATGTTCGATTCTGCCCGGGTTTGTTTTATCATTTCAGCAACTGTCATTTCCGTCTCCTTTTTCTGACTTTCATGCAAACTTCTAACTCAAGTATGCCACAATCCACATTTTCAGACAAGACAATCCCTCCTTACATCGATGTAAAGCAATCTTATCGTTCAGAAATGTCTTGTAAAGTTCTAAAAGCTTTCCTATCCGGAAATGATTCGGTATGCTTTCCGTAATAAAAGTGATCGCTCTAAAAAAAGAAAGGATGAATTTTATGCATACGATTGTTAGAACAAGAAATCTTTGTAAGCAATACAAAGAAACCACTGCCTTACACAATGTCTCCATCCATATTCCACAAGGGTCTATTTATGGCCTGATCGGAAATAATGGAGCCGGCAAGACAACTCTGCTGCGTATTTTAGCCAAACTGCAAACACAAACAGCAGGAACCATTATAAAATCTGAAGGATCTAAAATGGGTGCTCTAATAGAAGTTCCTGCTCTATATCCTACACTAAGCGCCCGCGGCAATTTAGAGTATCAGTTAAGAATCAGCGGTTATTCCAAAAAAGAATGTAAGAAAAAGATAAGAGAACTTCTTTCGCTTGTCCATCTAAAAGATTCAAGAAAATTAGTCATGCACTATTCACTGGGGATGAGACAACGGCTAGCCTTAGCCATGGCTCTTGTTAGTGAACCGGATTTTCTGATCCTGGACGAGCCTCTCAATGGATTGGATCCGGAAGGTATCAAAGATATACGCTCCATTCTCTTGGAATTGAATCAAAAATTCAATGTGACCATCCTGATTTCGAGCCATATCCTTGGAGAATTACAAAAAGTGGCGACTGATTATGGCTTTTTAAAAAATGGTATTCTCATTCGTGAATTTTCTTCATCTGAAATAGAAGATGAAGATCTTGAAGTATTTTACTTTAAAAATATTTTGTCCTAAAAGGAGGATTTGCAATGAAAAAATTATTATCCATGGAACTCAAACGGGCATTTCTTTCGCCTATATTATGGCTTGGAATTGCTGCGGTCATCGCTGTCGATATCTATACGATCCTTCTGACCGGTTACGGATACACTCGCTATGTAACCAGCACAGTATTTGATAATTCCGGTTTAATCTGCCTTATTATGTCTATTTTTATTTCATTACATATTGGTCACGACTTTGCAGCCCGTACGATCAACAATAAGATAACTGCCGGCTATTCCAGAAAACAGATTTATCTTACAGAAACAGGGATCAGCGCCGTCTGTTCTTCTGTTTTATTCATAGTTGATATTATTTTTATCTTTATATGTTCCAGCATGGAACATTTAGAATTCGGTGATCACGTAACGTATATTTCTTTTATACTCAATGCCGTCATCAGCCTGCTGTGTCTTATCACAATTTCCACCTTATTCACAATGATCGTCATGATCACACATAAACAGCTCATAAGCCTGGGTCTTGTCCTATTGCTTTCCCTGGCAATGTTGTCTTTTGGTGAAAATACAATTTCCCGTTTACGGCAAGATTCCGTTTGGACGGATCCGGTCACGAAAGAAACGGTTGATAATCCATTGTATATCAAAGGAATGAAAAGAACTGCCGCGACCTTCCATCTTATACTCTCACCGTTTGCCCAAGTACAATATGAACCTTCTATGCTGACAGAACCGGAAAATAAAGCGGCTAACTCTCTGCTCCTAAAAAATGCTCCCTACCATTTTGAATTCTGTATTTTTAATTTATTGGAACTAATGCTATTTTGTAAAATTGGGATAATTTTTTTTAAGAAACAAGATTTAAAATAACGATTCTTTCTATGTATGTATAATATATAATCCCCTTCGGGCACACCGCAACTCATGCCTTACAGGCTGGCGTGCTGCGCACGTCAAGGTATACCCATCCGGGCACACCGCAACTTATGCCTTACAGGCTGGCGTGCTGCGCACGTCAAGGTATACCCCTTCGGGCACACCGCAACTTATGCCTTACAGGCCGGCGTGCTGCGCACGTCAAGGTATAAAATTCTTATAAACTTTCTTGTTTTCCTTGACATCTGACAACCTTAGCTATAACATTAGGTTGTCAGTATTTTTAAATCAAGGAGCAAATGTATATGAGAATTTCAAAAAACACACCGGTTTACAGCCGCGTCGCGTATGATATTGCTTCTCAAATCGCAAACGGTAAACTTGCAGAAGGGCAGCGATTTTCAGGTCGTTCTTTAATGGCTTCACAGTATGCGGCATCATCCGAGACGATCCGCCGCGCCATGAACTTGCTTTCTAATATGCATATTATTGAGATCCAGCAAAATGTCGGGGCTACTGTTCTGTCCAGACAGCATGCCATTGCCTACGTAGAGCAGTATCAAGTCGATAATGATCTAAGAGCTTTGAAAGCTCGTCTTAAAGAACTCATTACCCAAAGAGATCAGTTGAATCAAGATATCAACGATACGTTTCTAAAAATCATGGAACTAGAGGAACGTTTCAAAGACAGCGACCAATTTCATACTTATGAATTTACCGTCCATGCCGAAAGCAAGGCAGCGGGCAAAACGCTCGAAGAGTTAAAATTCAGACAAAGTACAGGCGGCACTGTCGTTGCGGTCAGAAAGGACGGTAAAATACAGCTTTCTCCAGATTCCAAAACGGTCCTCAATAGTGGAGATATCCTTGTTGTCGCATGTAATGTAACCAGTATCAGCTATATAGCGGAGCTTGTTGGCTGATCTCACCTTTTACTATATTGTACAGGAGGTCCCTTATGAAAAAGATTTTATCACTCGCAGTCACCTCATTTCTGCTGACAGGTACCTTTTTTTCTTCTGTTCCTGCTATTGCCGCAAACGCCGCGGATACAAAAGAAAAACAGAAGATCGTATTTGCCGATGTAGGATGGGATTCTGTAAAATTAAATAATGCTATCGCCGGACTGATCGCCGAGGAAGTCTTTGGCTATACATGGGAGGAAATGCCAGGTTCTACTCCTATCACGCACGAAGCATTGATGAAAAACGAGATCGACGTCAATATGGAAGAATGGACGAATAACATTCCTACTTATCAAACAGATTTGGATAATGGTACTTTTACAGAGCTTAGCGTCAACTTTGACGATAATTATCAGGGATTATATATCCCCAAATATGTAGCGGAGGCATATCCTAATTTAAAAACAGTCCAAGATCTTGCTAATTACCCCGAACTTTTTCCAGATCCGGAAGACCCTTCCAAAGGAATCATTTATGGAGGAATACCCGGATGGGAAGCAACAGAGATCATGCAGAAAAAAATAGACGCCTATGGTCTGGATGCCTATTACAATTATCTGATTCCAGGCAGCAATGCCGCTTTAGACTCTACCATCACTTCCGCCTGGGATAATAAAGAACCTTTCGTCGCGTATTACTGGGAGCCGACCTGGCTGATGGGAAAATATGATCTTATCCTTCTCGATGACAGCCCCTATGATCCGGCTACCTATCACGATGGCATCGGTTCTTCCCCGGCAGTTACCGTCACCGTAGCCGCCAGCAATGCGTTCGCCCAATCTAATCCGGAATTTTGCACATTCCTATCGAATTATCACACCGGTTCTGCATTGATCAGCGAAGGGCTCGCCTATATGCAGAATCATGACCCCGACGATCATAAAGCAGCAGCTAAATGGCTGCTAAAACAGCATCCGGAATTGATCGAAGAATGGCTCACTCCAAAACAGGCAGAACTTCTAAATGCCAGTTTGCAAAAGGAAGCCGGCAGCAAAACTGGTGCGGACTGGCTGTTTCATTTTCCGTTTGTATATAAACCAGATACAACTTCCATCGATCATGGTGTCCGCTCTTTTGCCGTAGCAGCTGAATCTGTATTGAACGCCATTCAAAATGTGCTAAGCGGACTGGTCAATCTATTCAAATGGTTATTGTCGCACATTCCATGGTTTCTCCTTTTGTTTCTTGTATTTCTGTTGGGATGGAAAGTGCGCCGCAGGATACAAAACGGCATTTTATATGCGGTCATATTGAGTCTGGTGGGAATCGTAGGATATTGGGATGAAATGATTCTGACGCTTTCTATTGTGCTGGCAAGTGTTGTGATCGCACTTCTTTTAGGACTTCCAATAGGTATTTTAATCTCTGGCTCTCCCAAAGCCAACCGGATTATTCGTCCGATATTAGATACAATGCAGACAATGCCCGTATTTGTTTACCTGATCCCAGCACTTCTCTTATTTGGCATGGGGAATGCTTCTGCAGTGATAGCAACAGTCATTTATGCCATTGTACCTGTTATCCGTCTTACCAGCCTTGGTATACGTCAGGTCGATAAAGAAGTAGTGGAAGCGGCTCGTTCTTTCGGATCCACACGATGGCAGACTCTGTTCAAAGTCCAGATACCACAGGCAATCCCCACAATCATGACCGGAGTCAATCAAACACTGATGATGGCAATGGCAATGGTCGTCACCTGCTCTATGATCGGCGCTCGCGGTCTTGGGATGGAAGTATTAAACGCAGTCAACCGCATTGAGATCGGCCGCGGACTCATTGCTGGAAGCTGTGTCGTCATACTCGCCGTCGTACTTGACCGTCTGACGCAGGGATGGTTTAACAAAGGTACCGACAGTACCGGCAATGGAAACGAAGAATAAGAACAGGAGGGAAAAATGGGAATGATAGAACAAAAAGAAGCGATCATTGAAGTACAGCATGTAAGTAAATTATATGGTCTGAACAAACCAGAGGCTGCCCGTCTGATGGAGGCAGGCAGTGAAAAAAAAGAAGTACAGAAAAAAACCGGCGTATCGGTAGGATTATGGGATATTAATCTCCAGATCCCCCGTGGACAGATCTTTGTCATCATCGGCTTGTCAGGTTCTGGTAAATCCACACTGGTCCGCTGTTTTAACCGCTTAAATAAACCCACCTCCGGCTCGATCCTATTTGATGGGAAAGATCTGGCGAAACTGTCAAAAAAAGAACTGTTGGAATTCCGACGTAATAATATTTCCATGGTCTTTCAGTCTTTTGGTCTGATGAGCCACCGTGACGTACTGGGAAATGTCGCTTATGGACTTGAAGTCAAGGGAATATCCAGATCCGAGCGTGAAGAAAAAGCAATGGAGGTCATCTCTATGGTCGGGCTTTCAGGCTGGGAGCACCAATCCTGCAAAAACCTTTCCGGAGGAATGCGACAGCGTGTCGGCATCGCCCGTGCGCTTGCCAATGATCCCGACGTTTTACTGATGGATGAGCCCTTTTCTGCGCTTGACCCACTCGTACGTCAAGATATGCAGTTTGAGCTCCTCCAGATACAGCGGAAACTGAAAAAAACCGTTGTATTCATTACCCACGACATTGACGAGGCGTTTAAACTGGGGGATACAGTCGCGATCATGAAAGACGGCAAACTCGTACAGGTCGATACCCCGGAACAGATGAGCGAACATCCTGCGGACAAATATGTAGCGGCATTTATTGATAATGCAGATAAGTCTCGTGTACTGTCCGTTCACAATATCATGATCACACCAAAAGCACTCATCCAGACTGACGATGGTCCGGAACATGCTATCCGCGTCATGAACAAAAACGAACTTTCTACTGTATATGTCGTCGACAAAGATTTCCGGCTTGCAGGGGTCCTTACGATCAATGATGCCCTGCGTGCCAGAAAGGAGCATTTACCTATTACAGAAATTATGGAAAAAGAGATACCGATTGTGGATACAGATGCCCTGGTCGCCGATATTATGACACTTGCCGCCGAGGCGCGTTATCCAATCGCTGCTGTGGGCAAAGACGGACAGCTAAAAGGGATTGTAACAAAAGCAAAAGTTTTATCCTCACTGGCATAAAGCCAAAAATACCCTGACAAAGGGCACATTTCTTATCTTTGTGTCCCTGTCAGGGTATTATGTATTTTTCCCTTTTCTATATCCAATCTTCTTTGTGCTTCTGTCCTATAAACTAGGAAAACAACTCTGTATGATCCTCTTGCTCACAGGAAGAAACCTCTGTACAAGCGGTCCTGTTACAAGGGCTGCTGTAAGCGTCCCGATACCAAATATCCCGCCCATGAAAAGACCTGTCACAGTAAAGATCAGATCGCAGGTGATCCGCACCCATTTAAACTGGACTTTATGCCGTTTGTTTATCGTATCCGTCAGGATGATAGCCACCAGATCATTCGGTCCAGTTCCGGAATTGCTCTGGATCACAATGGACATGCCGAAACTTAAGACGACACACCCTAAGAACATGACAACAAAACGTACGCCCATAGATGAGGATGCCAAAACATCTTCCCCGAACAAAAATAAAAAGAAATCGATGATCCACCCTCCGCAGAATGCGCAGATCACTGTCCCCGGCTTTACATAGCCTTTGGTAAAAATAAGCATCAGCACCATCAGCAAGATCAATATGATCACATGGCAGGTTCCTATGGAAATCCCACATGTTTTCGCCAGTCCCTGGATAAAGATCGTAAACGTATCGGAACCTAATTCCGCGATTAAAAACAAGGTCACACCCAAATGGGCAATTACAAGGCCTATAAATAAAGTAAGCAGTCCTTCTGCCCACTGTATAGCTGTTCTTTTTGAAGTATCCTGCAGCATATAGTTTTACAGTCTCTCACTGCTTGCGTTCATGAACTTATATTCCGCTACAGAACGGTCAAAACCTTTAATATGTCTATACAGCCACTCGATCACATTTTTGTTTACCTGCTCCACAAAAGCATCTGACGGTCCTTCTTCTTCCTCCAGCATGCTATAGAGATCTTTTACGACATTTCTGAGTTTGTCGTGTTCCTTCTTATGCTCAGCAATAGCAGGATATTTTATAGACTCCTGAAGTTTTTCTTCTTCCCCAAAATGAAACTCCGTATAATCTGCAAGATAATCCAATGTCTTTACTGCCACCAGCTTATCCTTGCTTGTCTCACAGCTATCCAGAAGTTTATTGATCTTATCGATCAGTTCCTTGTGCTGTGCGTCGATCATCTCATTTCCTGTTACCAAACTTTCATCAAATTCCGCTCTCATACATCTTACCTCCTACACTTCTCCATTTTTAAATTTCATGATCATTTCATTTGTCAGACTGTCCCTGGAACTTTTTACCGGAATATCCTCCCGCTCAAACCATTCTGCCAGAGCCAGTTCCTCTTTGTCAAGAGTAATCTGGTTTTCTCCGTCCAGATCACAATAAAAACCCATCAGCAGCGTGTCTGTAAAAGACCAGGGCTGACTTTTATAATACCGGATATTCTTGACTTTAAGCCCTACTTCCTCCATGACTTCACGCTTCACTGTTTCTTCCACAGTCTCTCCTATTTCGGTATATCCTGCTAAAAGTGCATACTTTTTAAATGCTCTGTCTGCATACTTTGATAAAAGGAGTTTATTTCCATCCGTCACGCCGATGATCACCGCAGGACAGATCTTCGGGAACTCCATATTATGACATTCTTCGCAGAACAACATTCTTTCTTTTCCATCCATTTTCATGGTATGCCCACATCTCCCACAATACTTATGAGACTGATACCAGTTAAAAAGCTGATATCCAGTAATTCCGGCAAAGGCACGAAACTGCGGCTCTGCCATTCTAAAAACTTCTGTATTTTCAAGCGTAAATTCTGACAGACGTTCCCTGTTTATCTCATTTACAAGATAGTACCGTTCTTCATCGATCGTAAACAAATATATGTAATCCTGATATATTTCTTCATTCAAACGCTCCAGATCCCGAAATCTCGGAAATATAATACCCTCCTGCGTTTTTTTGAGCAATATCCCATGCCCCTCATAGTAAAGCGCAATACTATCTTTCTCCGGAGGCTGCGGCCTGTATTGGTTATCGTATATATGCGGTGAAATATCCTGTATCATGTATCCCTCTCCTATTCTCTTTCTGTTTTATTATACCGCATGGGCTCTAAAATACAAGTACCAGAAAACAATACTGTAAGAATGCTGCCCGCAAAGATAAATAGGTCTGCAAAATTACATGTTATTTTTCGAATTTTTGTATGTTTGCTTTCTACAGCCACATAATCTACCACATGTCCCCGCACACACCTGTCCAGCGTGTTGCTCCACGCCCCTCCAGTCAGAAGAACCAGTCCGGCTTTTTCCAAGAAATTCCTTTCCCTGCCAGAAATCCATATCTGGCGCAAAGACAGGATAATAGAAAGGAACAAAGAAAGTACGCGTACAAGTCCCGGATATTTATCCAAAAGATTCATACAGGCCCCTTCATTGTATACCTTCCTTATGATCACTTTACTGCCCAGCTTTTTTTCTTCCTTACCTTTTATCTTTTTTTCTGTATAGAATTTTGCTGTCTGATCTGCCAGCAGCAGCAAGCCTGCCGCGCCTATACTTTTTATTCTTCCCGTCATCTACAGCCTCCTGTCTGAGCGGCCAATTTCCTCTCGCTTTTATTCTTCTGCCTTTTTTTCCGTTTTCCCGGCAATATCAGCTGCTTTATCCGCCACCTTTTCTACCATGTCCGCAACTTTCTCTGCCGCCTTGTGTGTCATATCTGCGGTCTTCTCTGCTGCTTTATCCGCCATATCTGCTGTTTTGTGCACTGCTTTATCTGCTATATCCGCTGTTTTGTGCACTGCTTTATCTGCTGCGTCCGCTGTCTTACGCACCACTTTTTCTACCGTATCCGTAGTCTTCTGCGAAGCCTGATCTATCGCATCTGCTGTTTTGTTCGCCGCTTTTTCTACTGCGTCCGCCGCTTTATGCCCTGTCTGTTTTTCCATATCTTGTGCCTCCTCTGTCTTTTCTGCTTTTGCTCCACAATATGGACAAAAGGCCATTTCCTTCTCTACCATTTTGCCGCATGTATGACATTTCATAGTTCCACGGACTTTTGCCATTTTATGATGATATTCCCTTATACTTCCTTCCCGGCTTTTGATTGCTTCACAATAACCGGCAGCCGCCTCATCAGTTGCCGTGTTTTCCTGATAAAGTCTATATATTCTTTTTCCAATCTCTGCGAAATCTTTTTCATTTTCCCGTTCCAGTGAACGAATCTGATTTTTCAGGCGCTGTATCTCTACCGCTTCCCCCGCTTTATTTGTCACTGCTTCTGCCGTTTCGCCTATCCGTTTAGTTAAATCTTCAAAAAATTCTTTCATTCTGCCTTCTCCCTTCATTTGAACTTTTCAAGACTCGCCTCAAGTGAGCCTGCGCATAGGATACTGTCCTGCCTGCCGCCATCTAAGACGGAAGACCCTCACCTGATATACATTATACCCCACTATACGCTGACTTCAACCATATCATTTCTGAATTTACACTTTTATAATATTTTTCCCTTTTCTGCATATATTATCACAAAGTTATTTACAAAGGAGTTTCCATGGCAAATGAAACGAAATGCAAAGAGTGGATTCTTTCTGAAGAATACCGAGATTTCATTATAAATGATAACCGCACTGCCTTTTTAGAAAATATTGCGCAAGATCCGACCTGCGAACAATCTGCAGGTTTTAACTATCGTTGTGTTTATCTTCCCAAACTACAGGCCGGCTCTCTAAACAGCAAACAATTTTCTTATAATTCCATTCCCAAATGCTATGCCCCGCTTAGTATGGATACATTAAATCAGGCCGGTATCCTTTCCATACAGAATTATCCCACTTTGCAGTTGAAAGGAAAGGGGATCTTAATTGGTTTTATAGACAGTGGCATCGATTATACTAATACCGTATTTAGAAACCTGGATGGTTCTACTCGTATCGCAGCAATCTGGGATCAGACGATACAGACCGGCATCCCTCCGAACGGTTTTTTATATGGCTCTGAATACACAAAAGATTCTATTAATAAAGCGCTCGCTTCAAATGCTTCCGCCTCACTCGTTCCTACAAAAGATGAAACCGGACACGGTACATTTATCGCCAGCCTTGCTGCCGGCTCCGCAGTTCCTTCCAGACAGTTTTTGGGCGCTGCTCCTGAATCTACAATCGCTGTGGTAAAGTTAAAGCCCGCCAAGAAATACCTAAAAGAATATTATTATATCCCGGAAGACACTGTTTGTTACCAAGAAACAGACATTCTGCTTGCTCTGCGCTACTTAAATGATCTGGCTGCTTCTCTGGATATGCCGCTCGTTCTGTGTATTGCACTTGGTACCAGCATGGGCGGACATATTGGCTCGCTTCCGTTTTCTTCCCTGCTCGAACATTACAGCAGTTCGTCCAATTGGATCCCCGTCATAGGCGTAGGAAATGAAGCAGATAAAAGACATCACTATTCTAATGAAATCCTCGACAATGCAGATACAAAAACAGTAGAAATACGAGTCGGAGAGAACGTATCCGGCTTCACCATGGAGCTTTGGACCGAGATTCCCAATCTCCTGTCCATCTCCCTTATCTCTCCCTCAGGCGAAACTACCTCTACGGTCCCTGCCAGAATAAATGATATAACAGAATTTCATTTTCTCTTTGAAAACACTGCCGTAACGATCGATTATCGTATTCTCGTGGAACAAACAAACTCTGAACTTGTAGCTTTTCGGTTTACAGCACCGGCCCCCGGTATCTGGAAACTGATCGTCAAACCGCTGCGCATAATAGACGGACGCTTTCACATATGGCTGCCTCTTACGGAATTTCTGTCCGGCGAAGTATATTTTCTGGAACCGGATCCCTACTATACATTGACAAATCCGGCCAATACGGTAAAACCTGTGATTGTTTCCTATTATAATGGCAGCACCAATGGCATTGCCTTATCTTCCGGCAGAGGATATACCCGCTCTGATCTTGTCAGTCCTAGTATCACCGCCCCCGGCATTGAAGTGGAAGGCGCCCTGCCCGGCGGTAATTTTACAGTACGCTCCGGTTCCAGCATTGCTACAGCTATCACTGCCGGTTCCGCCGCCCTTCTCTTAGAATGGATCCTGTTCCATCTTGGGAATCCTAGCATAGATTCCTATCAAATAAAAAATCTTATGATACTCGGCGCTGTCCGCCCTTCGAGCATGGAGTATCCAAACCGCGAGTGGGGATATGGACAGTTAAACCTGTTTAATTCTCTGGATGAAATGCGCCGTCTATAAGAACATGTACCGACAGGCGTACCACAATAAAAGGGGAGACACCACATTCTCCCCTTCTGCCTGTTTCCTTATTTTTTTGAAAATAAATGCTTCACAAATACATACATCACGATCACAAACGCAATCAAATACCCAAAAGCTCCGATCGCAGGGATCCCCCATATCTTAGGAGACATATCCGTCGTACAGATGATACTGGAACTGATCAGCAAGGCCATCACCCACAGTCCCATAACGATATTTCTTACTAAACGCCGCAAAAGTTCTGACAGTTCAGAGGATACATGGAGATCCAAATTGATCCTTGTCTGCCCTTTTAAATATCCACGCAGTATATCCGCCAATAAAGAAGGAATGTCTACCGCCTTTTGCAATGATCTATACAGGCTTCTCCCCCCACTTTTCAGTTCTTTTTTCAGATCCAGATTTTTGAAAAAACTGCCTGCTATTCTAGCAGATGCGATATCCACCATATTGATTTCCGGAGCTATATCTGCCAAAACTCCTTCCATGTGTGTCATACTTCTCGCAAGCATCGTCAAACCATGCGGCATCTTAATCTTATTTTCTTTCATGACCTCCATCAGATCCGTCATTACAGCCGCAATATCAATATTTCCCATGTCCATGCTGCCATATTTCAAAAGCAGTCCGTCTATATCTTCATGTAATTTGCTCTGATCCGGTTTTTCTTTAAATTCTCCCAGAGCCAGAACCGCTTCTTGGATCAATTCTACTTCATGCAGCGCTACGCCTCGCACTGCCTTGCCTATCATTTCTCTGTCATGTTCGGTAAGCCTGCCCATCATCCCCATATCGATCCAAATGATTTTTCCCTCTCTGATCTTTACATTTCCGGAATGAGGGTCTGCATGAAAGAAGCCATCCTCCATGACCTGCTTGATAAAATTATCGACAAGCTTTGTGCCGATCTCCTTTAGATCATATCCTTCTTCCAGAAGCTTCTCCTTGTCATCTATACCACATCCATCTATATATTCCATGACAAGCACATAAGAAGTTGTATATTCCTGATACAGTCTTGGGCTTCCCACAAAAGCGATGTCTTTATTTTTCTTTGCAAACTCTTCCATATTGGAAGCTTCTTTGAGAAAATTCATCTCTTCACGCGTCACTGCCCATAATTCATCCAAGACCATATCCAGATCGGCAAGTCCCTTCACACTGACTGGAGGTATCAATTTTACCGCCTTGTGCAAAAGAGCAATGTCTCTCGCCATCTTCTCATAAATCCCCTGCCTTTGTATCTTCACTACAACATCTTTGCCTGATTTTAAAACCGCCTTATGCACCTGCGCGATCGATGCCGAACCAAGCGGTTTTTCTTCAATGTGCAAAAATACTTTCTGCCAGGGGATCCCATAGGATTTTTCCAGTATCTCTGTGACCTCATCAAAAGACATAGGTGTCACTTCTGCGCGAAGCCTTGTCAGTTCCTCACAATATTCTTTGGGCAGAATGTCAGAATGCATGGACATGATCTGTCCTATCTTTATAAAGGTAGGACCCAGGTCTTCTAAAATAAGACGCAGCTTCACAGGCGTTATGCCGCCTGTGATCCCGTGCTTTCTAAGTACAGCGGTAATTTCTTTAAGTCTGGAGGAATACATACCTGTTCCTTGTTTATTCATTCACTTTTTCCTGTTCTTCTACACTTTTAGCAGTTTGCTCCCCACTTTCTCTTTGCCGGAGTCTTTCCTTTAATGCAGTAAGCTGTTCCGGTGTCATGCTGTCAAGAAGTTCCTCTATTTCTTCTGAAGAAGACGTTCTTGCAGGTGCATTTTTCTTTTCCTGCATCGTTTTCTTCATATTATGTTTCAATTCTTCATTGAGTACTTTTCCCTGCTCTACTGTCAATTCTCCCTTTTTCACCATTTCATCCAGCAGATCTTTTGATTTTTCAGCTGTCACTGCAACTGCCCCTATTCCTGCCAAAAAAATCTTTTTTACATTTTCACCTAATTTTTCCATGTCTTTCTCCTTTCTTAATTTACTTTGATCTTCTAAATATACATTTCCTTATATTTTCAAAAAGACTGCTAATTTCGGAATAAAAATAATTCCTCCGATCAGCGCTGCCATGATCGCCGCAATCAGCACACCGCCTGCCGCCGCATCCTTAGCAATCTTTGCCAGAGGTTTTCTTTCTTCTGTCACAAGGTCTACCACTGCCTCCACCGCTGTATTCACCAATTCCAGAGCCAAGATCAGACCAAACAGCAACAGACATATACACCATTCCGTCACAGAAATCTGAAAAAGTGTTCCTGCAAGTGTGACTAAAATTGCTGCGGCACAGTGTATTTTCATATTGCGCTCTTTTGCGATACAGAAAAAGAGCCCTTCAAACGCATAGCCAAAACTCTGATATAAAGGTGGTTTTTTCCTTTTTCTCATACGATTCACCTTCTCACATATTCTTATACGTATTTTAGCAAACATCCCTTAGAAAGTAAACAAGGGAGAGAAAGGACACCATATCTTTATCCCTTCTCTCCCTTGTTTCTATCTATCTCTTTTCATATTCCTCTCCACGGATCTCCGCAGCATTTTCATAGTAACTTGTAACACGTTCACTATCCGGCACTACTTGTTCCGGTACCGATGCCGTACCTGGCCCAAATACAATCTTCAAAAGAATCGGCGTAACAATCGTTGTAATCACCACTACAATGATCACAGGTCCCAAAAACTCTGGACTCATAAGTCCCATAGAATCTCCCTTGCTTGCTACGATCAAGGCAACCTCGCCACGTGATATCATACCAACACCAATTCTCTTCACTTGATAATTTTTATACCCACATAATTTTGCTCCGATCCCGCAGCCAATTACTTTTGTCAATACCGCTACGATCGTAAGCGCAACTGCAAACCCGATGATCGCGCCTGACATTTTAGGCAGCACGACTTTCAGACCTATACTCGCAAAAAATACCGGTGATAAAAGGAGATAAGAAAGAATATCAAATTTCCTCTCCAAATAGTTGGCGCGGCGCACATTTGATATGATCAGCCCTGCAATAAACGCGCCTGTAATATCAGCAACTCCAAAAACTTCTTCTGCTATATATGCCATAAGCAGACAAAATACAAATGCTACGATCGTATGTCTGTGCAACTCCTTCTTTGCATCATCCACCCATTTCCTATATAACTTATAGAATAAAAACCCTACAATGCCGGAGAAAGCAAAGAATCCCACAATTTTCAGAAGCACAACTGTCAGGCTTACACTTGCGTCAGCCATGCTCGTTACGATCGTCAGTGCAATGATGCCAAGAATATCGTCTATGATAGCAGCTCCCAATATGGCGTTTCCTGAACGGGTCTTAAGTTTGCCAAGTTCTTTTAATGTTTCTACCGTAATACTAACAGAGGTTGCCGTCAAAATAACACCAATAAATATATTTTGGAGAAAAATACTTCCCTTCGCCGTAGACTCGATCATATCCGGTCTGTTGAAAAACCATGCTACTCCAAAGCCTCCCAATAGAGGAACAATAACCCCGCAAAGCGCTATCACAAAGGATGCTTTCCCACTTGCCTTAAGTTCCTTAATATCTGTCTCCATCCCAGCGCTGAACATTAAAATGATCACGCCAATCTCAGCCACTGACTTAATAAACGAAGTTTCCGTAAGGACACCAAAACCTGCCGGACCCAGAACGAGCCCTGCAAGAAGCGCGCCTACTACCTGTGGCATCTGCACACGCCGCGTCAAAATCCCCAGGAATTTCGTACATAGCAAAATGATTGCCAAATCCAACAAATAACTATAACTGCTCATTTTTATTCCTCACTCTTTCTGTCTAATTTATTTCAAACAGTAATAAGAATACTCCATAAATATAACTTTTTCAAGTTTTATTGAGTAAACTTAACATATTTTAAACAGAGGAATATAAATTTAACTGACAAAAGAAATATGAAGTCAAATGGCAAAAGGGCGCATGAAATGTGTATTTTGCATCGCTCGTCAGGGCTTTGCCGAAATTCCTCGCTCACGCAAAACATACATTTCATGCATTCACTTTCGCCGCTTAAGTTCATGTTTCTGTTTGAAAAATTGACTTCACGCTGCTGCGCATTTCCGCCAGAAGGCAAAAAACACTTCTGTTTGGAAGTTTGTAGCAACGTGAGGTCGTCTTTTTTTCTGAAATTTAATTGAGGAATCTGCCTTCTGATAGTAGAGTGAAACTTCTGATTGGAAGAGACAGCGAAGAAACACTATGTCAGATAAGCAGGGCATTGACAGGAGCGTTCCGAATACAGTTCGCCTGGTTCTTAGCGCAGTACATCTGCGTGTTCCAATGGACACGTCGATGTTCTGTGCTTAGAACCACTCGAACGGATGAGGTAAAGCGGGTCCTGTCCTGTGTTCTGACATAGTGTTTCTTTGCGTACCTTCTATATAAATTTTACCTTTTCTCTATAAGGCAGTTCGTCAATTAAATTTATATTTCTAAGCTTCTTACTTTATCCCTTACCGGCAGTACAAAGGTCGGGGATACGGAAAGTTCATCTACTCCCATCTTCAGGAATGTTTCTGTCAATTCCATGTCTGCGCCTAATTCGCCGCAAATTCCTACCCAAGCTCCGCCTTTATGTCCATTTTCAATTGTTTTTTGGATCATGCGCAGAACCGCCGGATGATGCGGATCATAAAAAGTATCCAGTTTTGGATTCTGTCTGTCTATTGCCAGTGTATACTGTGTCAGATCATTTGTACCGATGCTGAAGAAATCTACTTCTTCCGCCAATTCTTCACTGATCATGACAGAAGCCGGCGTCTCTATCATAACGCCGATCTCAATATCCTTATATGCCATCCCATGCATTTTTAATTCTGCTTTTACTTCCTCTAAGATCGCCTTTGCACGTTTCACTTCTTCCACAGAAATGATCATCGGGAACATAACAGATATATTTCCAAATGCACTTGCTCTTAAGATAGCTCTAAGCTGCGTTTTAAAAATTTCTTCTCTTGTCAGACAGATACGGATCGCCCTATATCCAAGCGCAGGATTTTCTTCTTTTTCTAAATTAAAATAGCCTACTTGTTTATCTGCTCCGATATCCAAAGTACGAATGATCACTTTCTTTCCTGCCATATTTTCTGCAACTGTCTTATAGGCAAGAAACTGTTCATTCTCTGTCGGGAAATCTTCTGACTCCAGATACAGGAATTCACTGCGGAATAATCCAATCCCCTCTGCATCATTCATAAGTGCCGCCGCTGTATCTGAGACACTGCCTATATTTGCATAAAGATGGATTTTCTTTCCGCCTTTCGTGACCGTCTCTTTTCCTTTCATTTCCTTGAGAAGTTCCTGTTTTTTCAGTTCTTCCTGCTGGATCGCCTTTGCTTTATTTAAGTATTCCTCATCTGGATCTATCGTCACGGTTCCTTCATATCCATCAATCACGGCCATTTTCCCGTTCCAGTCTTTCTGGATATCCACTTCAATCAAAGCGGGGATATTCATTGTCCTCGCAAGGATCGCTGTATGAGAATTTGCAGAACCGTATCGTGTCACAAAACCAAGCAGCTTTGATTTATCCATCTGCACTGTCTCGCTTGGCGCCAGATCGTCTGCAACAAGAATCACCGGTTCCTCCATTTCTGTCACATCCTGTCCATTTCCGCTCAACACATTGACAATGCGCTCAGAAATATCTTTCACATCTGCTGCTCTTGCCTTCATATATTCATCATCCATAGCCGCAAACATTGCCGCAAAGTTATCTCCGGTCACAGCTGTAGCATATTCTGCACATGTCTCCTGCGTCCGGATGATATTATAAACAGAATCCAGATAATCGCCATCATCCATCATCATCATATGCACTTCAAAAATTGCCGCTTCTGTCTCCCCGACCTCACGCTGTGCTTTCTCGAACAAACGCTGCAACTGCTCTTTTGCAGTCTCACGCGCACTGTCAAAACGTTTAACCTCTGCTTCTACGTCTTCTACCTTTTCCCTTTTCACAGCAGTCTGATTCTTTTCGTAATAAAAAATCTTGCCGATAGCCATTTTTTTAAATATTGATTTGCCTGTATACTGTTCCATACTTTTTTCCTCCCTTCAGGCCGCCAAATTTTACTGTGTGTCCTCTTATGCCAGATACTGAACAGCTCTTTTTACTGTATGCCGCTCTGCTGCTATAATAAGCTGCTTTCCTCCTTTCTCTTTCCCTGCATAACGATTTTTCAGTCTGTTTTTTATTTTTCTTTTATACAATTTGGATATTTCCAACTTTTATCTCTTTACCATATATACACGCTTCATATGAATCGAAGCAATTCATCTGCTCTTTTTGAAAAGGAGTGGAATATTTACTGTAACAGGCTGCATACATCCCGGCTTTTTCTGCGCCCGCTATATCTTTGTCAGGGTTATCCCCTATAAACAAACATTCTTCTGGCTTTACCTTTGCTTTTTCCAAACAAAGTTTGAAAATCTCCTGTCCTGGCTTGTCCTGGCCGGCTTCCTCACTTGTGATAAAACAGTCAAAATACGGCGCAAGCCCCAGCCTTTCCACTTTTTTATTCTGGATATAAGAAGTCATATCTGAACCAATGCCCGTATAGATCCCCTTTTCTTTCAGCAATCCTAAAAACTTTTCCACCCCAGGTTCTGCACAGGCATGTTCCAAAACATCGTTCCAATATATCGTATACATCTCCGTTGCATATGGATAGATCGGTTTTTTCAAAATCTCCAATGCATTTTGAAAACGTATCTGCCTATTATGAAAAGATGGGTGTGAAAATCCTAATCTGTCGCCTATTTGCTTCTGAGCCATACAAATCGCTTCTTGTAAATCTTCCCGAACAACCTCCAGTTTCTCCACTGCATATCTTTCTACCTTTTCCATTGCATGCCTGCTGCATTGTGTAAAGGCAAATAAGGTATCATCCACATCAAAAAACACTGCTTTTATCATATACTTCTTTCCCTCTATTCATACGTCCTGACAGTACCCAAAGAACTATTTCTATTCTAGCATATTTTCTTTCAGCTTGGTACATAAATTTACGTTCTGCATATACTCATCCGAACCCGCCGCAATACATCCCTTTCAAACAGGTAGATTTTTCCTATAGCAATGCATATAAAAACACCAATACCGCCTCTTTGACGGCATTGATGTTCCTCTTTTTAAATCCCCTTTAAAATTCCTCCCGGTGCTAAAAGTGTAAATGGAAATACCGGCAGATTACGTACTATACCATAAACAACTACTATGATAAGCACGGCAACTAACAGCTTGACAGATATTCGGGAGTCTATATGGTTTTCTCCTGTAAGCATCCAATCCACAAACCTGGCTGCAATATACAAGGCCAGAAATGGAAGCAAGACCAGCAGAAGGGGATTATACGCAAACGCCTCATAGATCCGTCCATGGAGCAACGCATAACAAGCTCTTCCGGCTCCACATCCAGGGCAGTACAAACCTGTCAGCATATGTATCACACAAGGAATCGGATACACGATCGGATTATGATAGAATAAATATATACACCCCGCAAGCACTGCTACAGCTATCGCCATAACTGCCGATATGCGTGCTGTCCTTGACTTTCTGAACAATTCCTTCATTTTAATAGTAATATGCCGCACTCACACCGATCACTACAAAATATATAACCATTAAAATCCACAATACAACGCCCACAATTGCTGATACGATGATCCATATTTTAGATTTCTTCGCTGCATCTTTTGCTTCTGCCATATTACCTGCTGTTACAGCGCTGTTTATCTTTGCGGCAAATACGATTGCCACGATACCAAACGGTGTACAGCACAAAATCGTACTAAGAATAGACAACACTAAATACGGCACCCAATTTACTGGCGGTTCCTGCATATATTCCTGCTGTACCGGCGGAACATTATACACCGGCGGCGGAGTTTGCTGCGCCTGATATGCTGTCTCCCGCGGCTGTTCCATCCCCTGATAGGCAGCTGCTTGTGGCTGCTCATTGTGCATTGCTGTTTCCGGTGCCGGATTCCCCGCAGCCGGTTCTGCCTGCACTTCCGGCGCTGAAGTTTCCGCAGACGATTCTGCCTGCACTTCCGGTGCCGGAGTTTCCGCAGACGATTCTGCCTGTGCCGGTTTTATCTGCTGTGCGCCGCAATATGGACAAAACTTTGTATCATCTGGTATCTCCTTATAACAATTAATACAATTCATAATTTCTACCTCACTCTCTTGTTTTTTCATTATATGTATTTATCAATAATACCATTCTACCAAGAAAATAGTTACAAGAAAACCTTATTTTTATGAAATTTTTTTGTTTTTTGTAAATTCTGTATTCTTTTTTATTTCCAACACTGTGTATTCTCTATTCCAATTTCTTCTGCTTTAAAAACGGGATCTTTTCCTTCTTTTTTCTGTCTTTCATAATCTTTTAATACAAGGAGAGCTTTCTTTCCAAGCAGCAAAATCGCTATGATATTTACCGCAGCCATGCATCCCATTGTTATATCCGCAAAATTCCATACTACAGAAAAATCTGCCTGCGCTCCAAGAAAAACAGCAAGAAGGCATGTGCATCTAAAGACAAAAAGAACTTTTTTATTGTTTTTGATAAATAATAGATTTGCCTCCGTGTAGTAATAATTTCCAACAAGACTGCTGAATGCGAACGCAAAAATAGAAAGCGTGATAAAATGGATCCCCCAGTTTCCTACATTTGCGGAAATAGCTTTCTGCACAAATGGAATCCCATCCAACGTCCCCGGGATACCTTCTATGCCGGAGAGTAAAAGCATCACTGCAGTAGCTGAACAAATCAAAAGCGTATCAATAAAAACGGATAATACCTGTACCATCCCTTGTTTTGCCGGATGGCTGACAAATGCGGCAGCAGCGGCATTTGGCGCGCTTCCCATACCTGCTTCATTAGAAAAAAGTCCTCTTTTTATCCCGATCACCACTGCGCTTCCCGCCATGCCTCCCATAATCGCCTTCACATCAAATGCCTGCGAGAGAATAGATGCGACCACTCCCGGAAGAGCCGGAAGGTTCAGACAGATGGTAACTACTCCTATCAAAAGATAAATGCCGGCCATGATCGGAACCATAACAGATGTAATAAATCCAATCCGATGTACACCTCCAAAGATCACAAAAGCCGTTGCCAATGCTAAAAGCAGGCCTACGATTGCCGGATAGGCAGACTTGCCATAACCGGGAATATAATATTCCAACGCAGACGACATATTAAACGACTGCAAGCCATTGAAACCATAAGCAAAACATATGATCATAAGAATAGAAAAGATAATCCCAAGCCAACGCTTTCCCAGCCCCTGCTCCATATAATACGCCGGTCCGCCTCTAAAATCCGCCCCATCTTTCACCTTATAAACCTGGGCCAGTGTACTCTCGATAAAAGCAGAGGCGCCTCCTATCACGGCCATCAGCCACATCCAAAAAACTGCTCCAGCTCCCCCTGCCGCAATGGCAGTTGCAATTCCCGCGATATTTCCGGTACCTACACGGGATGCTGTTGAAATCATTAACGCCTGGAAAGAAGAAACTTGTTTCTTTCCATCCTCCTCTTTTTCTTTCTCCTTCAATACATGAAACGCTTCTTTTATCATCCTTACCTGTACGAATCGTGTACGTATTGTAAAATACACTCCTGTCCCTATAAGCAGGAATAAAAGCAGATATGTATACATAAAATCATTGATTGTTCCTAAAATATTATTTAACATCCTCTTCCTCATTTCCTCTCAATCTTATTTTCTCCATAGCTTCTGCCGCGTCTTTCTGTAAATACTGGAAAAGATAATTTCTATGGACTGTATCTTTTCTCAAGTATTCCTCCCGCAGTTCTTTTTCCGCCAGTTTGATCTCTTCCTTCAATCCTGCTGCCGACATCCTGCGTGCCCCCTGTCCTAGTATAATGACTTGTTCCAGGGCATCAGATGTAGCAACAGTAACATCATATTGACGTCCTATACGCCGTACTGTTTTCTCAATATATTGATCTGCCGTCTCCGCCTCTTTTGTATAGACAACATAGATATTATGATATTTCATTACCTCGCCTAAATTTCCTTCTACTTTATAAGCGTCAAAGACAAGGATTACCGTACATTTTTTATATCCTTGATAATTGCACAAGATATCCATTAGTTTACTGCGGGCGCCTTCTATGTTTTTTTCGGAAAGTTCCTTTAGCTCCTCCCATGCAAAAATGATATTATATCCATCCACCAACAGGTATTCTTCTTTTTTCTTTTCTTTTCCCCGGGACTCCCTTTTCCCCGTACCCTCTGCTTTTTTCACTGCATGCACTGTAACAGGACCTGTCTGATACCCTCTTTTTGCCGGATCCGGCGTCTTTACATAGATGGCATCCAGTTCTTCCTGTGTCAATTCGATCCTGGATACAGGCGGAGGATTAAAAGAAGGCGTCTGTTTTTTTGCTTCTTCTTTGACAGCATAACAGCTTTCCATGTGTGCATACTCTTCTACTTGATACCAGGGAACTACAAAGCCGGCTCCATGTGAACAGAATACTGAACCTGTAGGGTTTTCTGTATCTGCCTCTGCATCATAGCCTATACGAGAGACGATCTCCTCCTGCTCCTGGCAAGGCTCGTATCCTTTCAGTTCACAAAACAGACGTCCCTTGCCTCTTGTATAAGAAATAAACTCCTTTTGGTATCCCCTCATCTGGGATACAGGCGCACTGCCGCTTAATGTGACGATTTCTCCCGTCATCTTTGGGGGCGCAAAGCTGCCCTGCATCTTCTGGATGTCTGCCATTGCCCTTCCAGCCATATCCTGTGAGAGTTCCATTTTAAATGCATAGTACGGTTCTAACAAAACAGACTCTGCCTTTTTCAGTCCCTGCCGCACTGCCCGATACGTCGCCTGTCTGAAATCTCCGCCTTCCGTATGCTTCTGATGTGCCCGTCCTGCAAGCAGAGTGATCTTCATATCAGTGAGCGTTGCTCCGGTAAGCACTCCTTTATGTTCTTTCTCCCCTAAATGCGTCAAAATCAACCTCTGCCAGTTGCGATCCAGTATATCTTCACTACAGTCAGACGCAAACTGAAGGCCACTTCCCTTCTCTCCCGGTTCTAACAACAGATGTACTTCCGCATAATGCCGGAGCGGTTCAAAATGTCCAACTCCTTCCACAGGAAATTTAATTGTTTCTTTGTACACAATATTTCCTTCTGTAAATTCCACCCATACACCAAATCGTTCCTTGATCATACGGATCAGCACCTCTGTCTGCACCTCTCCCATCAGCTGGGCATGTATTTCTCCTATCTGTTCTTCCCATACTATATGAAGTTCTGGTTCTTCCTCTTCCAACATTTTTAGATCTGCCAACATTTTATGTACATCGCACTCATCCGGCAGAACAATCCGATATGTCAGCACCGGTTCCAAAACAGGGAGTGCCGATTCCGGTTCTACCCCCAGTCCTTCCCCCGGATAGGTATGCGAAAGTCCTGTTACTGCACACACATTTCCTGCTGTCACACAGGAACTATTTGTGTATTTCGCGCCGGAATATACACGTATTTCATTTATTTTTTCTCCAGAGTCATCCACACTGTCTCTGACCTTAAGTTCTCCGCCTGTTACTTTCAAGTAAGTCAGACGGTTTCCTCGTTCATCTCTGCCGATCTTATATACTTTCGCACCAAAATCTTTTGAATATTCTGACTGCTCTGTAAATCGTAAAATCCCGTTTAAAAGTTCTTCCACACCTTCCATATAAAGCGCAGAACCAAAATAGCAGGGGAATACATTTCTGGTGCGGATGGCTTTTCTGATGAGTTCATCACCGATCTTACCAGATTCCAGGTATGACTCCATCATTTTTTCATCACAGAGGGCGAGATTTTCTAAGGCTGTATCATCCAGATGACTAAAATCCATGCAGCCTTCTCCAAACTGACGCTCTAATTCTGCCAGGATTTCTTCTTTGTCTGTGCCATCTTGATCCATCTTATTGACAAAAATAAATGTCGGGATCTCATATCGTTTCAAAAGCCTCCAGAGCGTCATCGTATGTCCCTGCACGCCGTCCGGACCGCTGATCACGAGTATTGAATAATCCAGTACCTGCAAAGTACGCTCCATCTCCGCAGAAAAATCCACATGCCCCGGCGTATCCAGAAGTGTCACATCCATTCCTTTCCAATCAAACACCGCTTGCTTTGAGAATATCGTGATCCCCCGTTCCCGTTCCATATCATATGTATCTAAAAAGGCATCCTTGTGATCCACACGCCCGGCTTTACGCAGCTTCCCGCTTAAAAACAGAAAACTCTCGGACAGCGTTGTTTTTCCTGCGTCGACGTGGGCTAAAGTACCCAGAATTAAAGATCTTTTGATCATTCTTTTCACTCATTTCTTTAAACAATGCCTAAATTATAACACAGCTGTTAATGAAAGTCGATAATTCTCCTACTATATAAGAAAATGGTGTTATGCAATACATAACACCATTTTCTTATATATAATGTACAAGTTTTTCATCGTACTTTTCTCTTCTCACGATTTTTACGCCTGCATATCCTACTGCGATAACAGCAAATGGTACAAGCTTTTCTCCACACTTTAGATAGTCCGATAATTTTTTTACCCTTTCACTATCTGGATACATTCCCATCCATACTCCGTCTATACCTTCCTCTTTTGCTGCCAGTAAAATTGTTTGTGCACATGCGGCTAAATCTTGTATCCACCACATATTCCCTTGTTTATCCTTCTTCATAACTTCTCTATTCATACAAGGAATAATCAAAGCGCCTGCCTCGGCCGCCGGCCCTGCATATGGACTCATCAAAGAAATTCTTTTTTTATCTTCTTTTTTACTGACTACAAAAAATTCCCATTCTCTGTTATTTCCTGCACTCGGGGCAGTCATAGCATGGCGAAGGATTGCTTTTATTTTCTCTTTGGTTACGACTCTTTTCAAAAACTTCCGAACAGAATTTCGTTTTTCTATAATCGAGTTTTCAAATTCTTCTTTTAATTTTCTGTTTATGTCATTATTCTCAATCGAAATACTATATACAGCAGTTTCTTCTTTGCCAGGATCTAAAATATGTATTCCTCTTTTTTTAAACGGATCGGCCCCCTCTGAAGGCAGCCCCGCCATTCCATTGCATGGTTCCAGACACAAATACGGTGCTGACGGTATAGACCACAAGGAAAAATGGCTAAAATCCGGGAAATCAAGTATCACCTTTATATCATGCAGAACACTTTTTATATACACTCTTTCCGAAGAGAGGCCTTCAAAATTCCACGCTCCGTTTTCAAACATATCGGCTTTCAGCTTGATACTTTTTTCTCTTTCAAGACAAGGTATAGGCTTTCCGATCATTCTGCCGTCCATGAGAGGATACCTGCATGCCGTTTCTTCTTTCTCAAATTCCACATAATAGTCCTCGTATGCTTCTTCTTCATGCAAAGGAAGCCGAAATCCTATATGTTCTCCAATCGAATATGGCATTTTCTTATCAGACGTGTTGCTTATATACTGCTCTACATGCACAATATTTTTATCTAGGCTATATACAATTTTTAAAGAGAAAGAAAATGGATAATACTGTCGGGTTTCCTCATTGGAACATAAAATACAAATCAACTGATTTTCCTTGGATATAACAGAGAATTTTTGATATCTTGCAAAACCGTGCAAAGGCATCTGGTATATTTTTCCCTCATATTCATACTGATTATCCTTCCAATCTCCCACAGCCGGAAATAACAATGGAGAATGTTCATTCCAGTATCGGGTATCTCCTTGCCAGATAAATTCTGTCTCTGTCTGAATATCCTGTAAAGAAATCACTTCCGCTCCCAATTCTGAAACTGTCAGCGATACATATTCATTGCGAATATTATATGTTTTCATCCTCCATTCCTCTCCAGATAGTCTAAAATCTTTTTGCCCTGCTCCCTCTGTCTCTCCGTAATAGGCATGCTAGGTGCTTTCAATTCTCCACACGGTATTCCCATAACCTGCAGCGTCGCTTTAATTGTCGGAAAAAGTCCCGTTTCATTTAACATATCTTCCACATCATTAATATTTCTCTGATATTTTAATGCCATCTCATATTCTTTACGGCATGCTGCCCCATATAATTTTTTAGCAAATACACCTGTCAAATTAAATGTACCTCCTATCGCACCGTTTGTTCCCATGATCAATGCCTGCAATAGGATATCGTCAAATCCTGTAAAAAGTGTAGCTTCTGGTTTTTTCACACGTATTCTGTCCAACAAGTAATAATCGTTATGTGTAAACTTCATGCCTATAATATTTGGATGTTCTAAAAGTGTTTCTAACATATTTTCTGTAAAATTCACTCCTGAAAAAGAGGGAATTACATAAATCATCAAAGGTAATTTACTATGGTCCGCTATATCATAATAATACTGTTTGATTTCTTCTTCACTATATTTATGAAAAATTGGTGCTATAAGTGTAGCCGTTGCATATCCATTTGCAGCTGCAGCAGTTCCCAATTCCAGCACTTCTTCTCGTGATATTGCTGAAATATTAGCAACCATATCAACTTTTCCATTTATTTCTGCCGCCGCAACCTCCAGCAATCTCTTCATAGACTCTGTAGACATCTTATATCTTTCTCCCATTGTTCCACCGACTAATATCCCATCCGCTTTACAATGATCTATACTGTGTCTTATGACACTTCTCGTCCCTTTCTCATCAATCTCCCCGTTGTCTTGAAATGCCGTTACAATCGCTGTATATATTCCTTGCATAACATCCTCCTATAAAACTCCTTTTAATATATAATTCTTTTCCTGCGTCAACTCTTCTAATGTCCGAGAAATACCTTCTCTTCCGATTCCACTTTTCTTATATCCACCAAATGCCAGATCTGGAACACGGTATGCACTGCCTCCGTTAATAACATTCCCAGCGGTCTGTAATCTAGAAGATACAGAAATGGCTCTACCTACATTTCCGCTAAATACAGATCCAGAAAGACCATAGCAAGACTGATTTGCAATTCGAATTGCCTCTTCCTCTGACCGGATTGTTATAATTGGGAAAACCGGTCCAAAGATTTCCATATCTTTTGCCACATCCATCTCTGCAGTCACACCTGTCAGTACAGTCGGCTGAAAGAAGGCTTTCTCATACCGCTTGCCACCCAAAGCACATTGTGCTCCCTGTGCAATACAAACATTTACTTGTTCTTCTACTTGAATTGCTGCTTTTTCGCTGATCAGACAGCCAACCGTATATGCCGGATCCATGGGATCTCCCATTTTCACCTTCGACAGCTTATCTACTAATTTACGAGTAAATTCTTCTTCTACCTTCTCGTGTACTAAAAATCGCTTACTTGCACAACAGATCTGCCCGGCATTTCCTAATCTGCTTCCTATTGCTTCATCTACAGCCAGATCAACATCTGCATCTTCCAGTACAATGAAAGCATCATTTCCCCCTAATTCCAAAAAGACTCTGGTTAAATTAGCTGCAGCCTTCTTATAGATTTCAGTTCCTACTTCTGTACTTCCTGTCATAGAGATTGCATCCAAGCCTGGATTTCCGCATAAATAGTCCCCCACTTTAGAACCTCGACCTGTTACTACCTGTACTGCACGCTTCGGTACACCGGCTTCATACAGCAGTTCAACCATCATAGTAATTGCCAACGGATTATTTGTTGGTGGTTTTACTATCACAGAATTTCCCGCTACCAAGGCAGGCATTACTTTATGTGAGAAGAGATCTACAGGATAATTAAACGGAAGTATAATGGCCATAACGCCCAGCGGTTCTCTCCTGGTAAAAATAATATCCGTTTCTTCATTTCCAAGTGTACTGCCGCCTGGCATACAATTCCCATATAGGTGTGCCGCCATCTCACAATACCCTCTTGTTACCTTCGTACACACATCAAACTCTGCTTCTGCTTCTACTAGTGTTTTTCCTGTTTCCAGCGTTAAAATTTTTGCGATATCCTTTTTCTTCGCTTCATATAGATGAATATATTTATATATGATCTCATTTCTTTTTCCCTGAGAATAAGCCCCCCACTCCAACAGTCCTTCTCTGGCCGCTGTCACAGCTTCATCGATCAATGCCTCTGGTATTTCCGGAACCGTATCTACTACTTGTCCATTTACCGGATTTGTGATTTCCATTTGTTTCAAATCTTCTCCTGTCTTTTTCCCATTAATATATACCAACATGCTCTTTTCCTCCTACCATCTTATTAATCGCATTTTTTCAACTTTAATAATGAATACGGTATATCCTGACTTAAGGTCATAATATATAAGTTTCCTTTTGAGTCTCCACAAAAGCCATGTGTCATCAAAGAGGACATATAGAACCCGATCTGTGCGGCAATTTCCATATTATAATCAAAAATTGTCACGCCTCCTCGTTCTCCTACATAGATATATTGGTCATCTGCCCATATCTCTGACGGCTGATAAAGACCTTCTGAGCAATACATCAAAAGTTCTCCCTCATCTGTAAATACTTGAATGCTGTTTCCTTCTCTGTCCGCCACCCATATCCTATCCTTCTTATCAACCCATAGACTATGCATGACAAAGAATTTCCCCGGTCCTATTCCCGGCGCCCCCCATGTATGCTGCAGCGTTCCATCCTGTGAAAATTTATGTAAAGCACAGTTTGCATAACCATCACTTACGAAAATGTCGCCTTTTGACGTTTCCACAGCACATGTCGGACGATTAAATGGTTCTGCCGCTCGTTTAATCGACTTGATGCTCTCAATAAAGCTCCAATCTTTCTGAAAGGGAAGATTCATCGGTATGATATTTCCTTCCCGATGCATATCTCTCCAAATATTTCCCTGATATCCACTGTCACTTGGAACACCATAATTTCCAAAATCACGTATTACCTCACCGTCAAGAGATAGTTCACGAATCACATGAGCATTTGCATCTGCACACAACAATGTATTATGCTCTGTTATAAATATAGAATGGATAAACTGAAATAATCCTTCTCCAAAATCTCGAACATATTTCCCATTCTGGTCCATCACAACAATTGGATGTTTATAATCACGGGTAACTAAATAAAGAAAATCTTCTTTATCACAACATCCTGTACAAAGCGGCGCATATTTCAGAAAATCCGGAAGTTCCAACACCTCTTTTTGTAGTTCATATCGAAATTCTCCATCCTGCAGAATCACTTTTGCCTGTGTATCTCTTTCTTTACTCCCACATACGATTTTCATCATTTGTCTACCACCTCCGCTTAAAATTGCACCACACTTTAAACTCTTCATCGTCTTTCGGACGGTTTTCAGGAATTCCCGGCAGAGAAGCCGCTCCATCAATCACAAGGTTCGCACCTGTAATATAAGAGGCCTGCTCACTGGCTATAAAAGATACTGCATTTGCTATATCTTCCGGTGTTCCCATTCTCTCTAAAGGCAGCTGTTTCCATAGATTATCCAGATCTTCTATCTCCTGTTCACAAACCCCTTCTTCTCTCATTTCCTCGCTCGTTCTCACCCTGATCGGTCCTGGCGAAATACAATTTGCCCGGATTCCATAAGGAGCCAGATCTAAAGCAAACGTCTGTATAGAACGTATCAGACCAGCCTTTAATCCGCCATATAGCTCATCATATGGATACGCCCTTATGCCACGGCAGGAAGAAATAAATATAATATTTCCTTTAATCTTATTCTCACCCATGATCCTGCCCGCTTCCCGGGCTGCCATCAGATAAGAACGGAAATCTAAATTGATCAAAAAATCAATCGTCTTCTCATCCATCTCATAAATACTATTGACCAGAGACTGTCCGGCATTGCATACCAGTAAATCAAGTCCTTCAAGTTCATGATATGCTTTCTGCACAAATTTCTCTGCCTCACCTTTCTCATTTAAGGCTGCCTGATGCGCGAAACATTTTACCCGATATTTCTCTTTGATTTCTTTTACCAGTGCTTCTGCCTGCACCTTTCCACGTTCCGAACTATATGTAAAAGAAATATCGTATCCATCCTTTGCCAGTCTTCTTACGATTCCTCTTCCAATTCCTCTGCTGCCACCTGTAATTGCTGCTTTTTTATTCATATTGCCTTTCCTTTCTTACTCACATACTACACATGTTATTTCCGGAATCTGAACGGAACAACTTCTTTTTAATTCTCCTGTTATTTGATCCAATGTAAACACAACTAAAACATCTGAGTACTGGTTTGCGGCCAGTACATATTTTCCGTTCTTTGTTATTGTAAACATTCTGGGATGGCTCCCTCCAGATCCAACTGTTTGTCTATAATCTAATTTTCCGCCCTCTTTTATAGAAAAAATGGAAATATAACCTTCCTTTTCTGCATTTTCTCCCCATGTCCTTGTCGATGCCAATAACCATTTCCCATCCCAGGTCACTTCCACTTCACCTGCAATAAATTCTCCTGGTATTTCTGGGGGCAAAATAGAAATTCTCTGTATTTCTTTCCATTTTTCTCCTTCTAATATAAATGTATAAATCACATTTTGTAATTCACATATAACATATAGCACTTTTTTATTTGAATGCAGTACCGCATGCCTAGGTCCATCTCCTGCTCTCACCGGTATGATTTCCTCAAATTTCAAATCTCGGCCACTAATATCATAAATGTATATTTGGTCTGTCCCCAGATCAGGCACAACTAACTTATTTTGATATATGATATGTACTCCATGAGGATGTGCGTTTTTTTGACGCTGTGTGATACTTCTCCCCTGATGATAAACTCTTTTTACCTCCTTTGACAGCCGTTCTCCTTCTATCCATACCATACCGATATCGCCGCTCTCATAATTGGCATAAAAAATTCTTTTTCCCTCTTCATCTATACTGATGTGACAGGGTCCCTTTCCCCCTATTTCCAGACTATCTAAAAGGGTCAGTTTTTCAGAATCAAATATTTTATATAGCGTGATCCAGGTATGTTCCTGATTTTCATTTAATGCACACAGAAGGTTTTTTTTCCAATTTACTGCAATAAAATTAGGATTTTTACAATTTTTTTCTACTCCTCTTATGAAAATCTTTTTCGCTTCATCATCAAATTCGCAAATATAGATTCCTTTTGAAGCCTTGGTATATCCTCCTGTAAATATTGTTTGCTGCATTTCTCTTCCTCATCACATTTTATTTTTTATGGAGTCAATATACATCATCAAAAAGATGATCAATGCCTTAGCCACCTGAAACAGATAAATATCCGCCCCTACCATTGTCAGACCATTTTCAATCATTGTCAGAATCAGGACTCCAACAAACGCCTTAGGAAAAACATTCCCTTCCCCGCCAGCCAGAGAGACTCCTCCCAGAACAACCGCCGATACAGCTGTAAATTCATATCCATCGCCTAATTCTCTTGTAATGCTTCCTAAGTTTATCGAGATCAGTAATCCTCCAAGACCTGCAAACAAACCGGAAATCACAAAAGCTGCCAGCTTATAATTCTTCACACTGATTCCTAATTTTTCCGCAGCTGCCGGATTAGAGCCAACCGCAACCAGCTTTCTTCCAAATGCGGTATATTTTAAAACAATCTGCATCACCAACATAATGACTAAAATAAATATAATAAAGCTGGACAGGCCAAATATCTTTATGTTACGGAACTTCAAAACTTCATCCGGCATATTGATCGCCACTGTATTTGTTAGTTTTACGACAACTCCTACCAAAACCAATTTCATGGACAATGTTACCAGCCAAGCATTTAATTTCACTCTGGTTACCAACACGCCGTTTATAAGTCCTACCGCGGCTCCCAAAAGAGGCATGAGCAACATACACAGATACGGATTCCATCCATAATTCACCATCAAAAGCGCACTGACTGATGCTGCAAACCTACAGTTTGCTCCTACAGACAGATCTAGTTCTCCGACGATCAGCGCAAAGGTGAGTCCGATTCCTATAGATAACATCAAAGTAGAATTTCTTAAAATAGTAATTCCATTCGTAGCCGTAAAAAAATGTTCAGATAGAACAGAAAACGTAATAATCATCAGAAGTCCAAATATATACACCGCATTATTGAGAGCTGTTAATTTTATATTTTTAAGTTTCATGGTTTTACTCATTTTCTGCCCTCCTTTTCTATTCCAAGACAAAGATCCATCAAGCACTGTTTATTGATATCTTTCTTTTTTACTTCTGCTGTTATTTCTCCATTTCTTACAATCAACACTCTATCGCATAAATTCAAATTCTCTTCTATTTCTGAAGATACCATTACAACTGTACACCCTCGTTGTGCCAGTTCTAAAATCTTTTTATGAATGAAAGATTTCGCATTGACATCAACTCCTCTTGTGGGTTCATCGATAAAAAATATATCCGGATTTTTGCCGATACATCTGGCCATCACAACTTTCTGCTGGTTTCCTCCGCTTAAAGTTCCAACGGATACATTTTCGTCCGGTGTTTTAATCTCCATTTCCTGAATCATTTCTTTTGCATATATATGTTCCTTCTTCTCATTCATTTGTATATTTGAAAATTTACGCAGATTCGCCATCGTAATATTCTTCCAAATAGGCATAGGCATAAACAAACCATCCTGATGCCTGTCTTCTGTTACATAGGCACATTCTTCCAATAACCTATGTCCGCTGATCTTTACCATGTCGCCATTTGAACTTCTTCTATATACATTTCCACTGTCTGCTTTATCCAGTCCTAAAATGCTCCTTATAATTTCTGTTCTTCCAGAGCCCAACAGACCCCATAATCCTAAAATTTCTCCCTTTTTTGCTGTGAAATTTACGTTTTTAACCATAGGATAACAATTCAGATCCTCTACTTTTAAAACATCTTCCCTGTTCGTCTCTTCCGTCCGGTTAATAATCGTTTCTACCTCTCGTCCAGCAATTCCAGTGATCAAATCTCTTGTACTTACTTCACTCATCCGGAAATCTCCTACCACTTTTCCGTCTCTCATTACTGTTGCTCTGTCACATACGCGGATAATTTCATCTAGAAAGTGCGTAATATACATAACGATCTTCTTCTGTTCTTTTAATTGTCCGATAATGCGGAATAAATTCTCTTTTTCCTCAATAGACAGCGATGATGTCGGTTCGTCAAATAAAACGATTTCTGCACTCCTTGCCAAAGCTCTTGCAATTTCGATCATCTGCCTTTGTCCTACTGTAATATTTTTCACTAACTCTTTTGGATTTACGTCTGCACCAATCATCTCCAGGTATTTTGCCGCATCCTTAAACATTCTCTTATACTGCAGACATCCTGCTTTTTCATATTTCTGCATATTGTATATAAAAATATTTTCTGCAACCGTAATATCCTTGAATACAACCGCTTCCTGGTGGATCAATGCGATCTTATTTTTTTCAGAATCTTTTTGATTTCTAATTTCTGTCTTTATACCATCTATATAATATTCTCCTGAATCTATACAGATTTCTCCCGCCAAAGCATTCATAAATGTAGATTTACCGGCTCCGTTAATTCCTATAACACCTAATACTTCTCCTTTGTCCGCCGCTATACTTACATCATTTAAAGCATGTACTCCTGGGAAATATTTATGTAATCTTTTTGCCTCAAAATATTTTTGGTTTTGCATATTTTATACCTCCCTCCTCACTTTTGAACGGATAGTATCAAAATACGTAATAAAAATAAATACTAAACCTTTTATTATTTGAATCGTATAATAATCAATTCCATATAATACCAGCAAATTCGATAAGCCATTAATTGTAAATGCTCCTACAAAAGCTCCTAGAGCAGTTCCTACTCCCCCTTTTATACTCGCTCCACCGATAATCGCCGCCGCAATAACATCCAAAGATGTTGAATCAGACGCTAATGACAGTGAAGAGGAAGATAATCTGGCTGTTAACGCAACCGCTGCAATTCCTGACAAAATACCAGAAATAAGATACACTTGAATTTTTACTCTACTAGTCGGAATCCCACATGATTCCGCACTCTTTTCGTTTGTTCCTATCGCATAGATACAACGTCCAAATCCTGTCTTAGTCAATAAAAATTGTAGAATAATCAAGCAAATGATCATAGCAATTATATTTGCGTGAAATGGACCGTAATAACTGCCAAATAGTTTTGTAAATTGCTGTGGTATAGGTATGCTGCTTGAATTAGTCACTTTCAATGAAAGTCCGTTTGCGATCAACATTGTAATCATTGTTGCTACAAACGCATTAATTTTTAATTTAGCCACTGATAACCCATTAAACAACCCCGCCGTAATGGATACTGCAAATATGCAGCAAATTCCTAAAACTATACTTCCTGTATTTTTCATTATCAGCGCACCTATACAACCAGAAAGCATCATCACAGAAGGAATAGACAAATCAATACCTCCACTTACCATAACGTAGATTTGTCCGGCCGCCATAATTGCTACTGCGCTACACTGGATCAAAATACTGGATATATTTCTTGCATTAAAAAAATTAGGACGAGTAAACAGGATAATAAGTAGGAAAGCTATAACAACCAGCAGGCTTATAAGAACAAATTCTTTATCTTTTCTGTTTATAAAGGCGTTTTTTTTGTCAACACAATATTGCCGTATACTCATAGAAACCTCCTTTTAATTCCGGCAGGCGTATGCCTGCCGGCACACACCTACTTTTCTGTTTTTTCTACATAATCATATACCCAAAAATGATTTTCGCTTAACAGTGGCTCTATATTCTCCTGTGTAATCGCCTCTGATTTCACAAAAGAATCGCCTGGTTCCTCACCTAACGCAAGTTTTACTGCATTTTCCACTGCATTTTCTGATACAGCCTTCAAATCTTCATAACCTGTTGCATCCAGGTATCCACTCTGAATCATTTCCAAACCGATTTCACATCCACCGGCAGCTGCCAGATAAATATGCCCTTCTTCTCCAGACTTGATCCATTGTCCCTGGCCTTCCAGTACACTCTGTACGCCCAACATCAGATCTTCATTAGGGGTAAAAATAAGATTTGCTTTTTCATTTGCCTGTAAAGTAGGTGCTAATTTATTCATAACTGTTTCCACAGACCAATTACTTTCAATATCTGCTACGATTTTTGCCCCGTTATCTTCAACTGCCGCTTCACAACCTTCTCCATAGCGCATGGCATTTTGATCTTTCAAGTCCCCCTGTACACGGATTACTTGAATGTCTTCTGCTGCGATTCCATCTTCTACCATTTTTTTGATCGCAGCATCTACAGATACATAGGCTGTATCATAGGTATCCGGTCCAACTGTAGAATCAGCTTCTGGTCCGCCAGGTGTCAGTCTGCGGCAAAATGACATAAACTTTTTTCCTGCATCATGCGTCTCTGTGATGGAAGACCAAATAGCTGTTGTATCAATTGCTCCTGATATAACAACATCTACATCTTGGTTTAACAAATCCCTGATCTGCGTCTCTTGAGCCGCCGCATCATCTCCGGCAGTTGTTTCTATTAATTTGATCTGTACATCATTCTCTTTATTCCAGTCTTCTACGTACCATCTCAAATAATCTGCCATAGCTGACCATGCCTGAGTTCCTAAAGATGGCCATGCAATTCCAATTGTTACTTCACTTTTTTTGCCATCCTCCTCTTTTTCTTCCGTCTGGGAACAACCAGTAAGGCCTAAACCTGTTAAAAGTGCTGCGGACAATACAATTGCCAAAATCTTTTTCATTCTTTTCTTCACCTGCATACTTTTTCTCCTTTTTGTTTATAAAAATTACTTTCCTATTTAAACAAATAGTAAAATTGCTCCGGATCGATTTTACTATTTGAATAAATTCTCTTTTCCTATAATTATTTGATTAAATTCTTTATAATAAATTCAGCCAGACATTCTAATTGTATCGACATTGTCACTGCTCCGGGATCCAGATATCCTACTGATTTATCTTCCCGATAGCTCGCCCGTCCTCTGACTGCTTCCATATTTTTAGTACTTTCCGCCCCTTCTTTTGCCCCTCTTTTCAATTCTTCCAGACAACTTTTACTGTCTTCTCCTTTCTCAATTGCCCGTGCATATGCTTTAGAAGCAGGATATATTGTATCCAGCATCGTCTTAAAACCTGGCTTCGTATTCCCTCTCTGTGCGATCGCAGAAGCCCATCCTTCTAATATATCCGACAATAACTTTGGCGTGATTTCGTCCTTTCCTTCCAATAATTTTGATGTTTTTAAATATGCACTTCCATAAAGTACTCCGGACGACCCGCCCATTGCAGACATCATAGTCATGCCTATATTACGGTAAAATTCCGCATAACTACATGCACTCCACTCCTCCATTTTTTCTGTTAATTTCTGAAAACCTGTGTCTAAATTCAGCCAATGGTCCCCGTCTCCTGTTTCTGCATCCAGTTCTGTGATATACTCTTCCTTATCATGAATCTGAGCAGCCACCTCACGTAAATAATTCATGTAATCTTCTTTTCTTAATTCAAACATTTTATCTCTCCTCTACTATTCAACACATAATGCTGGTGTCATACAAGGTCTGTCCAATAACCGCTTTAACTCTTCATCTAATTCCATGAGCGAGACAGAACAGCCTGCCATTTCCAAAGAGGTCATATAATTACCTACCATAACCTTATATGTAACCACCTCTTCTTTTTCAAAAACCTTTTTCAGACTCGCCGCCAATACATATAATTCCATCTGCGGAGTACCGCCTAATCCATTTATAAGAACTGCAACCTCGCGTTTCCTGTAATCTAAATCCTCCAAAATTCTATTCAACATAATCTCTGCCAACTCATCTGATGATTTTAATTCCATTTTTCTAATACCAGGTTCCCCATGTATTCCCATACCTAGTTCAATCTCATCTTCACCAATATAAAAACCTGGTTTCTTTAATCCTGGAAGAATGCATGTCCCCAATGATATTCCTAAGCTGCGTATATGATCAATGGCCTTTTGTGCCACTGCTTTGACTTCCTCCAGTTCCGCCCCTTCTGCTGCCCGGGCCCCTGCAATCTTATGAACAAAAACAGTTCCTGCTATTCCTCTTCGTCCTGTAGAATAGGTACTGTCTTGTACTGCTACATCGTCCTTTACAACTACACTTTCTACTCGAATACTTTCCTCCTCTGCTAATTCTTTGGCAATAGAAAAATTCATGAGATCACCCGAGTAATTTTTTAGAATTACAAGAACTCCTCTTCCTGTGTTCGCTTCCTCTATTGCTTTTAATATCTGATCAGGTGAAGGCGAAGCAAATAAATTTCCTACTGCAACGGCATCTAACATACCTTCTCCTATATATCCCGCATGTGCAGGTTCATGCCCGCTTCCTCCAAGAGCTACGAGCCCCACTTTTTCTTTCCTTTTCTTCATCGCTACTGTACGATATTCCTTAAACCATTGAAGTTCTTTGTGTGCAAACACAAAACCTTCCAGCATTTCATCTACAATATTCTTTGGATCATTCATTATTTTTTTTACCATTTTTCTTCCTCCTAAAATGGAAACGCTTCCATATTTTTCCTTTTTTAATCCAGACATCTGTCTGGATTAAACTTATTTTATCTATTGACATTGACTACGATTTTAGATTTCATATAGTATTTTCTTGCAGGTAGTTCAGGATCTTTTATCCTTTCCATCAACATTGTTGCCGCCAGTCGTCCCATCTGCAAAGGATCTCTTTCAATATAACTATACTTTAATTTTTCAAAAGTATCCAATTTATCAAAAGAAATGCATTGAATATCTCTTCCTAGTTTTAATCTCGCATCATATACGGCCTTAATAAAACCGATTGTCGTAAGGTTATTACTCGTAAATACAATTTCAGGATACTTGCCTGTAGCTAGCATATTTCTGGTAATGTCGTATGCCGTCTTCACTGTAAAATCTCCATTATAAACATACTTTTCATTAAGCTCTATTCCGCTTTCCTCTAAAGCCTGCGCATACCCCTTGTATCTATCTCTGGCTGTCTTTGTCCGTAAATCTCCTGTAATAATCCCTATCTCACTATTCCCTTCTGCAATTACAGCTTTTATTGCATTGTACGAATTTGCCGTATTATCAAAATACACAACATCCCATTCATAAAAATTTAGTCCTGAATCCATGAATACTACAGGTATATATAATGATTCTACTATTTCTTTATACTCTTTTAATCCCCCCTTATTAAGATCATTGATTGCAGGAGTAACTATAATTCCTTTTAATTCCTGCTGCTTCAGCGTATAAAGTATTTTTTCTTCTTTTATAAAGTCCTTATCCGAATTACATAAAATCAGTAAAAGATCCTGCTGTTCCAATACCTCTGATATACCTTCTACAGCCGCAGCAAAATATGGATTATGAGCTTCTGGTACGATAACTGCGACCATATTACTTTCTTTCTTTGCAAAATTTCTCGCAGTTGCTGACGGTACATAATCATATTTTTTTATCACTGCTTCTATCTTAGCTCGCGTCTTTTCATTTACATACCCTCTATTATTCAATACTCTGGATACTGTTGCTATTCCTACTCCAGCTTTAGAGGCAATATCTTCTATTGTCATTTTTGTTTTCACCTATCCCCCCCCCCCTTTTTGTGGAATCGTTTCCCGTCTATGCATTTAGAATATCACGTTCATATATGCATTTCAATATACATTTTCCCCAATATACAAATCACATTTTTGTAACTAATATACATATTTTGACTTTTTCCAAAAATAATATTGCTTTTATTTTTCAAAAATGCTATCTTTATGAAAAGCTTTGTGTGGAATCGCTTTCATATTTTTATAAAAACAAGGAGGTTTATTTCGTATGGATTTACATTTAAAAAATAAAATTGTATTAATAACTGGTGGAACTACCGGTATAGGAAAAGCCGCTGCCTTAGAATTCTTAAAAGAAGGAGCCGAAGTCATCGTCTGTTCACGTTCTGAAGATAAAATAAACTCCTTTTTAAAAGATGCAGAACGAAAAGGCTTCTCTCCTTCTGCCTTTTCTGTAGATGTATCAAACGAAGAAGAATTTAAAAACTTTATAAATAAGATTGGTCATGCACATGGTCATATTGACGTATTATTCCATAATGCTGCACTTGGTCATATGTCCTATTTGACACAATTGGATAAGCATACATGGGATACTATTCTCAATACAAATCTTACTTCTGCCTGGATGGCAGCTAAGTTTATTCTTCCATTTATGAAAACTAGCGGTGGAAACATTATATTAACGTGTTCTTTGGCTGCCAGGATCGCAACCACCTCCGTAGGTGTTTACGCTGTTACCAAAAGTGGCATTGCCTCTTTGACTAGGCTTCTTGCCTCTGAGCTGGCCCCATACAATATACGTGTCAACGCTGTATCGCCTGGAGTTATTAATTCTGACATGGTAAAAGAGACTGTATTGAAGACTAAAGGACTGCCATATGTTTGCCATACTGCTGTTATGCAGCGCATAGGAACCCCTGAAGAAGTTGCTAAACCTGTAATATTCTTAGCTTCCGATGCCGCTTCCTTTATTACCGGTGAAGTCCTGGATATATCCGGTGGGAAATTCATTGTCCAAGACCCCTGGGCTCCTTGGGAAGATTTCCATATGTGTAAACCTTATATATAAATTTATCTTCCTTTTTCCAGCCATGTTACTTCTTCCGGAGTCAGCACGATCCGCAATGCCTCTGCATTATCCTTCACATGGCTTTCCTTTGTCGGACTGACGATCGGAAACAGCTGCATATCCTGCGCAAGCAGCCAGGCCAGACAGATCTGCGACACCGTATATCCTTTCCTGTCCGCAAGCTGTTCCGCCCGCTGCAGGCGTTCTCTGTTTTTGGGGCAGTCATATTCTGCGATCGTTCCCCATCCAAGACACTCTTCAATCGCCTTTTGCCCGTCTGTGCGGTATTTGCCGGAAAGGAAGCCTCTCGCCAACGCAGAGTAAGGAAACGTACATACCCGTGCATCTTCTGCCCATTTGCGCAGATCTTCATTCTCCTTGCGAGCCATAGAAACGCTTCCTCCCCAGGGATCTGTTGCAAGTTCGGCAAGACTAAAACACGGACTGATCGCCTCAAACCCCGCAAGTCCATGCGCCCTGGCATATTCGTTTGCTTCGAGAATACGAGGAAGCCGCCAATTAGAACCGCCGAATTTCCCGATGATCCCCTTGTCCTTATATTCATTCAAAACTTCTACGATCTCATCCACCGGCTTCGTCTCATCATCCCGGTGGAGTATATAGAACTCTACCTTTTCTGTCTTCAATCTTCGTAAAGATTCTGTCATATGACTGCGTATCGTATCCGCAGAAAATATATCTTCGCTCCCATTCTGCCCCGGGTTGCATCCTTTGTCCAGAAGCACGATTTCTTTGCGCACTCTTCTTTTATCCATCCATGCGCCTAGATTTTCTTCCGCTTGTTTATAACTGTGGGCCGTATCAAACACTCGAAAACCGGCCTCCCACGCCATATCCAGACACTCAAATGCCGCTTGTTGATCATCTCCTTCTAAAATGGCCGTGCCCGTACCGTATACCAGCCTGGACAATGGAGCGTCTATTCCTTCTATTTTTATCTGTTCCATATGCTTTCCTTTCTGATCCGAAATCCTGCTTTATTTTTACATGTAGTTTTTGCAGTCCATTATTCACATTATACGCAATTTTATTTTCTTTGACTAGTGTAGTTTATCTATATCTGATCCATAATAACAATGCACATCCAAATAAAATCTGTTATAATCTAAAATGAAATATTTTAAAATTTGTAAAGAAATGAGGAGATACTATATGGATTATAAGATCAAAGGATATAAGCCCGAACAATTATTTCACTTTTTTGAAGAAATCAGTGCAATACCAAGAGGTTCCGGCAATGAAAAGCAGATCAGCGATTATCTTGTAAACTTTGCGCAAAAAAGAAACTTATGGGTATATCAAGATTCCAGTCATAATGTCATTATTAAAAAAGAAGGAAGCAAAAACGCTGCCTCTCTTCCTCCTATCATGCTCCAGGGACATATCGACATGGTATGTGAAAAAAATAAAAATGTACAGCACGACTTTACAAAAGATGGTCTGACACTGGAAGTAAAAGACGGAATACTCTATGCCGACGGCACTACACTGGGGGCAGACAACGGAGTCGCAGTAGCGCTGATGCTCATGGTCCTGGATGATGAGGACATCACACATCCCCCTCTGGAATGTGTATTCACCACAGAAGAAGAAGTAGGACTTTTAGGAGCAAAAGCGTTGGACAAATCTTTACTCTCTGCCCGTACGATGATCAATATGGATTCTGAAGAAGAAGGGATCGCTACGGTAAGCTGTGCCGGAGGCGTCCGGATAGAGCTTACCAAAACCGCTGAAAGACAAACTCTGGACGGCACACTCTTACGCCTCTCGATAAAAGGGCTCTTAGGGGGACATTCCGGGAGCGATATCCACAAAGAACGCCATAACGCAAATCTTCTGATGGCAAGGATATGCTGCCGTCTGCTGGAAGAATCGGCATATCACCTGGTGGAACTAAACGGCGGAAACAAGGATAACGCAATCCCCCGCGACTGCGATGCCACCCTGCTTTTTACCGATTCGAATACCGCCGTAAAAGCAGAGGAACTCGCCCGCCGTCTATTCGGCCAGTTCCAAGAGGAAATACTGCCGGATGAGCCCGCCTTTTCCTGGGAGATTACAATGGAAAAAAATTCCTCGGCAAAGGTCTTCACCGCAGAAGATTCCAGAGCCTTCCTTCTGGCCATGTATCTTGCTCCAAACGGTGTGCATAAACGTAATCTGAAAATGGATGGATTTGTAGTCGCTTCTTCTAATCTGGGCGTCGTAAGAACAGAAGATGACAAACAGACGATCATCTTCTCTCCTCGTTCCTCCGTCGCCTCCCTTTTGGAAGAATTAAAAGCACATTTCAAGCTCCTTGCAGAAACATTCGGATTTACCGCCGCATTTATCGGAGAATACCCCGGCTGGAGTTACAATGAAACTTCCGCCATACGTAAAGTTTTCCAGGAAAGTTATCAAGAACTTTTCGGACAGACTTTAAGAATAGAGGCGATACATGCCGGTCTGGAATGTGGACTGTTCTGCGATGCGATCCCCGGATTAGACGCCATTGCCGTAGGGCCTACGATCCTGGACTGCCATACTCCGCAGGAGCACCTGCCGTTAGATTCCTTTGCACGCTTTTATCAATTTTTAAAAGATGTATTACAGCGGCTTGCAAATGGAAACATACCGTCTTAAATATGCACAGATCACCGTCTGATACGGTATTTGACAACCATACCTTCTTTTTCTTCGGTGATCATCCGCTGCTTGATCATATAAGGAAGGATAGAGGATAAAAATGCTTTTTTATCTGTCACTTGTATCCTCTCTCTACTGAAGGGCTGGCTCGCCGTCAGCCCTTCCACGATCTTTTCCAACTCTTCTGCCGACATAGGTCCCTTTCTTTTCAGCGCCTTTTTTATTTTGGCCACTCCTTTAGCAGAAAGCAGATTTGACAGATCCTGCTGCTGGCGCATAGAACGCCAGAGTCCCCATGCGTAGATCACGGCTGCCGCAGCGGCAAACAACAAAATATACGGAATATAGCGCATCATGATTTCTTTTCTGCTCCTTTCCAGAAGATCAAGTGCTGATCTTTCAAAATTTCCATAAACTTGATCAATCTTGAAAGTGCATTTTCCATTTTAGGAAATTTCTTCTCCAATTCCAGCGAAATCGCATGCACATCTTTCTCGCCGTCTATCAAGTTCCAGACAAAACTGCCATAATCATCCATATCAATCTCACTTACTCTCGGCCGATGAAAAAATTTCTGTGCGATTTTTGCATAAAATCCTTTCCATTCGATCAATAAAGTCACTTTTCCTTTTTCATCCGCATGATATTCGATCTCTGCGTTCTTTACCGGCACAAAATCCAGATAATTTTGGTCTTTTCCTTTTTTCAATCTCGATACCTCCTGACAATGTAAGAAACAGCCTGCAAAAACAGGCTGCATCCTACACAGATCTTCTTAGAAAGATCCTTTTATTTTTCTTTTTTTACACATAACATATAAAGTCCTGCCAGGAGTACAAAGAAGATAATAAAGCTTCCAATCTGTGGCAATGAGAATGGCAGTATGATCTTAGAATCCACTTTCCAAACCGCCAATGCGGCAAGTATGATTCCGACGATACCTTCTCCTGCGATCATACCAGATGTAAAGAGCAGACCCTTGTCCACACGTTTTTTCTTTTCTTCTTCGCTTCCTTTACGGCGCTCAACAAGATAGCGTACAGCTCCGCCGGCCATGATGCCTGCACTTAAACTAAACGGCAGATACATACCGACCGCAAACGGAAGGACAGGTATCTTTATGATCTCTACCACGACAGCAATACATACTCCCACCAGGATCAGTCCCCACGGCAGTTCTGCATTCATGATCCCTTCTACCAGCATTTTCATCATCGTTGCCTGAGGAGCCGGTATCTGGTCAGAGCCATATTTCCATGCGGCATTTAGCAGATACAGAACAAAGCCGATCGTAACAGAGGATGCCAATACGCCCACCATCTCGCCGATCTGTTGTTTCTTTGGCGTTGCGCCGACAATGAAACCTGTCTTTAAATCCTGTGAACAGTCGCCTGCGATCGCAGCGATCACACAGATGATACCGCCGATGGCAATCGCTCCCACCATACCTGTTGTGCCGTCTGTTCCCGTTGCTTTTAAAAGCAGCGTCGCAATGATCAGTGTCGCGATCGCCATCCCGGAAACCGGATTATTAGAAGAACCGATCAGTCCTACCATACGGGAAGATACCGTCGCAAAGAAGAACCCAAACACAACAACCACAAGGGCTCCGATCGGACTTACCGGAAATGCCGGAAGAAGCCAGATCGCAATTGCGATAACAAGGATCATCACGAGCAGGATCGGCATCGGAATATCCTGCTGTGTACGCGGAAGATCCGATTTATTCTTATTATTGGACATACTCGCCATGGCTTGTTTAAATGTACGGATGATAAGCGGAAAACTTTTTACAAGGCTGATGATACCGCCGGCCGCCACTGCTCCTGCTCCAATATATTTAATATAACTTCCCCACAAATCTGATGGAAGCAGTTCGCTGATAGACTTTGTCGCCGGGAAGATTGTCGCTCCTGCTCCAAACAACGCGATCATCGGCATCAGCACAAACCAGCTCAATGTTCCTCCCGCAAGCATATAACTGGAAATCTTCGGACCACATATATAGCCTACACCAGCCAGAGCAGGCAGTACCTGTATTCCTATATGAGAACCTGCATATCCTTTAAAATCATATCCAATCTCACTTGGAAAAAGCTTAAAACCATCTGCGATAAACTTATATGCCGCCGCGATTCCAAGTCCGGCAAATACAGTCCCCGCCTTGCTTCCCCCTTCTTCTCCAGCGAGAAGAACTTCCGCACAGGCTGTTCCTTCCGGAAATGGAAGTGTTCCATGTTCTTCTACGATCAATGCCTGACGCAGAGGTACCATAAAGCATACTCCAAGGATACCGCCTACAAAGGCTACCAAAAAGATCGTCAATATACTAGGTGTATCTATTTTCCCTTCTTCTGCCCACAAAAACAGAGCAGGCAGTGTAAAAATAGCTCCCGCCGCTACAGATTCTCCTGCAGACCCTATCGTCTGTACCATATTGTTTTCCAGGATCGAATCTCTGCGCAGTATCACACGCACGATTCCCATGGAAATAACAGCCGCAGGAATAGACGCTGATACTGTCATACCAACGCGAAGTCCCAGATAAGCATTTGCCGCCCCGAATACGATAGCCAGAAGAATACCGATCAGGATAGATGTTACGGTAAATTCGGGAACAACTTTTTCCGCCGGAATATATGGTTTAAATTCCGTCTTATTCTTTTGCATAAATTGTTTCCATTCCTTTCTTTTCTACTTTTTTTGATATTTTTTAATCAGTCTTGATAGATTATATCATTTTATGCACAGAAAAGAAAGAGAAAAATAACTTTTGTAAAATTCTGTAATCTTCTCTATCTCTACAGACAAAAAAGGGGT